>CAYYEN010000140.1:0-7024 GCA_964470795.1 uncultured Spirochaetaceae bacterium
GGTCAGTCTTGCCCCTTGAAAGTAAGGTCGTGTTTCAGGACAGAAGAACTTAACTTCATTATTCTTTTTTCTAAGTGCTCTGAGTAGCATTCCAACAACAGTTTCTGCCCAACACTGAGTCATGACCGTGCCTTGCTGTGGAATCTTATCTGCTAAAAGAGTTCCCATTTTTTCACAATAGGAATAAACCTCGTTGTAGTAATCGAGGGTGCTTTCAAAAGAGGCTTTAATTGCATCTTTTCCGCTTTCTTTTGCAAGAACAGAGGCGTTTAGGCAGGCATTTACTACTTCTTGCATGTGAGCAGAAGTGGTCGGACGCGCATGAGAGAGCGTGTAAGCGGCGCTCTTCATCTTTTCTAAATAATCTTTTGAATTAAGACCATCATATTCTTTAGCGGCAAGCGTCATTCCCATACCTGCGGCAAAGTAAGGTCCCCAGCTTTGAGTTACCATGTCTTTGATAGCTTGGGCAACTTCTAGGTGTGTATTGCACGTTGCAAACTGTGTCTTTAGAGGATAGATTCTTCTATCTAACATTCTAACAGAACCTGAATCATACCAAGCGACATTTTCATATTTTAATATAAAGGCTAAATCATTATCTAAGCGTGTCATTAAAAAACTCCTTTTACTATTATATTTTCAAAATAGCGATAAAGCAACAACCGCTAGTAAAAGGTTTTTTACTTCATTGACAATGAGAGAAAGTCTATTTAATCTTTAAAGTATGAATAAAAAGTTTATTTACTGTGACCTTTCCTCACAAGTAATTGAAATAAAAGAAATTGCCCCAGAGCTTGAAGAAAGAAAAGCAGAAGCTTTCTCTCTCGCTTTAGGTTTATATAAAGAATATAAAGACTTAAGTCCCATTGTTATTAGTGGAGCTAATTTAAATACTCGTTTAAAAGGTTCTAATGTATTTTCCATTGTATTCTTCTCTCCCGTTACTAAAAGCGTGAGATATGTATATTCTAATGTATCCTTTGGCTTAGCGCTCTCTTTGCTTGGCTTTGATGCAATAGTAATAGTGGGGCACTCTAGAAAGCTTACCTATTTAGAAGTGAGTACAGAAAAACCTGAGTTAAAGCTTTGTGAGCAATTAAGAGATTCCTCTCCTATGAGATTTTCTCAAATTGTTTCAAACCTTGCCACTAATGAAGTACTCTCTATTGGTAGAACTGGAGAAAAACGTGTTTTATTATCCTCCCTCTTTTATAATGGAGAAATGGATATTGGCTCTTATGGCCTTGGCGCTGTCTTTGGCGAGAGCAACTTAAAAGGTGTTATTGTTCGTTCTCCACAACAAGTGCTTAGTAGTGAGAAATCTGATTTAGAATATGATAAGAAGATAAAGAAGACTCACGTTTTAAGGCAGATGAGCATATATGGGAATAACTATATGCTCCATTACGGCAATAAGTATGGTTTTCTTCCTCTTGATAACTACTGCTATAGAATAGATCCCAGAGTTATGTATTTAACAGGTAAGATTGCTTATGTGAAGCGAATGAAATTTGCTAATACATGTTTAGGTTGTAAGATTAATTGCAACGCTCGAGATGAGAATGGGGTTTTATTACCGCGCTTTGAAGAGGTGATGTCGCTAGGTCTTAATTTAGGCTTCTTTTCAATTGATCATATAAAACTCTTAACCGAGGCAGTGAGAGAAGAAGGACTATGTGCAGTTGAAACCGGTGCTTTGCTCTCTTATTTAAAAACGCTTAAGAAGGTAGATTATACGCTTCCTGATTTATATAACGCACCGGTTGAAGAGTTTGTAAGAGTGATTCACTTAATAGGAGACCATAGAGTGCTAGGAGAGCGTTTAGGTCAAGGTCTTTTAGCTTTTCCTCAAGCGATTCAGATGGCGGACGGTTCAGCAGTTTTATGTGATTTAAGAGGCGTAAACTTACAAGCGGTATTCTTATCGATTGGCGAAAAAGCTTTATGCTTTCCAGATTTGATGTTTGGATTAAGTTATCATGGTAGTGTTAAAAGCCAAGGTGCTTTAGCCTTTTATTGTCAGCTCTTAACCCATGTATCCTTGATTTCTTCAATTCCTCCTGAATTATTAACTTGCCTAGCGTTTGGTAAGAGATATAAACGCCTGTTGCTTAGAACCACTTGGGGCGTTAATCACTACATTAAGAAGTTAGATAAGGCCATGCTTAAAGCGCTATCAGATAATATCAGTTTATATAGAGAGCTAAATGGTGAGGTTGTGCCTATTCCTGAATACTTTGTTAAGAATCCTAAAAGCAACAAAGATGATAAAACCGTGCCTTATAATGCTCTCATGTTTTATTATGATTGGGCTAGAAGTAAACTTTTAAGTTTCTTATCTGATAAAGACCATAATTCAGCTCGATCTTGATAAAGCTTTATAAAGGTTCCTTCTCTTGTTCCTCTAGGTCTTGAGATGGAGCCCGGGTTTAAAATATTAGGGTGTGTTTCATCTCCCTTTATCATCTCAGCGACATGGGTATGACCATAGATAAAGATATCGCAACTCTTAAAGCTATAGGGATAGTTATCTACATAATAGATATGACCGTGAGTCATTGCTATGGTCTTTTCGTTAAAAGCTATTTCTCTGGTAAGTGGGGGAAGAGCTAAATTGTACTCTGAAAAATCCCAAAGGGAATCACAATTGCCTCGCACTAAATAGTAGGGACACGGCATGTTTTGTAAGCACATTGTGAAGTAGGGTGAATTGGGGCATAAATCACCACAGATTAAAAGGCTTTGAGCTTCTTCTGTTT
This sequence comes from uncultured Spirochaetaceae bacterium, assembly GCA_964470795.1. GTDB lineage: Bacteria > Spirochaetota > Spirochaetia > Sphaerochaetales > Sphaerochaetaceae > Bullifex. Next base: position 2,763 of record CAYYEN010000140.1, read on the forward strand.
GAAGCTTCTGTTTTACTAAATTTAACGCACTTTCATCACCGTGGATGTCAGAAATTATAAAAAAAGGTAATTCTTTTATTGTCATAGTACAAAATTCCTCATATAATAGTTATATAAAGTTTATATCATTTTTAGGAGTTTTGCTATGAAAGAGAAAGAATTGGTATGTAAAGATGGACACCGACTGTTTTTTAGAGAGTGGATTCCTGAAACTGAGCCGATTGCTGTTCTCCACCTACTTCACGGTATGGTTGAACACTCTTTAAGGTATGATGAATTTGCTAATTACCTTAATTCTCTTGGTATTGTTGTTTATGCACAAGACCATCGTGGTCATGGCTACACAAAAGCGGAAGATGAAAAGGGCTGGTTTGCTGATAAGAATGGCTGGTCAATAGTCGCTTCTGATAGCTGGGAACTAGACCAAAGAATCATGATCGAATATCCTGATTTACCTCTTTTATTGATGGGACATTCTATGGGTTCTTTCCTTGCTCGAACTATGATAGTAAAACATCCAGACTCTTATGCTGCAACTATTATTTGTGGTACCGGTGCTTCTCAGGGTTTACTTGGAAAAATTGGTTATCTTATTGCGTCCAATCATGCAAAGAAATTTGGAAATAAGATGCCTGATAAGAAACTTGATAAACTTAGCTTTGGTAGCTACAACAAGAAGATTGTTAATCCTAAAACAGCTTATGATTGGTTAAGTAAAGATGAGAAGGAAGTTCAAAAGTATATTGAAGATCCTCTTTGTGGTTTTGTTTGTTCCTCTCGTTTTTATATGGACCTGATTGATGGTGTTGAGTTTGCTAATAGCGTTGACAACATTCAAAAGGTTTCCAAGACTATGCCAATCTTGATAATCTCCGGGGATAAAGACCCCGTTGGAAACTATGGAGAAGGTGTTAAGAAAGTTTACTCCCTTTACAAGAAAGCGGGGTGCCTTGACGTTACTTTAAAATTGGTCAAAGATGGCAGACATGAAATTTTAAATGAGACAGATAAGGCTGAGACTATGAAATATATTGCATCTTGGTTGACGTCTAAATTGGGTGATAAATGAAGGCAAAAAAAAGCGGAGAAGCGGAGGTGACGAAAGAGTCTATCCTTGAATGGTTAAAAAGAACCTATAAGCTTATACTTCTTTCTATTAATGCTTGTCTTAAAGATAATGTTACAATTCTAGCCTCTGGCTTAGTCTATTCGACCTTGGTCTCAATCGTTCCGTTTGTTGCCTTTATGATGGCATTCTTTTCTATCTTTGGGATAACTGAGCAGTTTTTTAGTGTCCTTTTAAATCTTTTATCAGATATTTTAGGTAGCTCCATAAGTGATCCTCTCATTGGCCTTTTAAAACAATATTCTACCAATGCGATGGGACTTGGGGTGTTTGGGTTAATCTCCTTCATAGTGACAGCTATCTTCTTGGTCAATAAAATCTATTCAGTTGTAAACCAGATGTTTCATACCCAACCAAGTAATGGAACCATAAGAAGGTTTTCAAACTTCTTTTTGTTCTTAATAATTGGTGTGTTTTTAATCTCTGTAATTTTAAGCTTTAATTCAAGTATCAATAATAAGATTTCAACAGTACTAGGACAGAATAAGCTTTCTCCTTGGCGTACTTTCTTAACATCTATTATTCCTCAATTTGCTTTAATCTGGTGTTTGTTATTTATCTTCTATAAATATGTACCTAATGCAAAGGTTAAGACTAAAAACGCTATCTTTGGTGCTAACGTGGGTATTATAGCGCTAGGTATTGCAAACTATATCTTTAAGAAAGTAGTTACAGTAACGGTATCTTATTCTGTCATCTATGGTTCTTTAGCATCTATTTTGTTTGTACTCTTATTTGTATATATCTTTTGGTATATCGTGCTTGTTTGTGCCAAAATTGTTTATGTTAAACAATTTAAGCCAGATTTGAGCCAGGTGCAAGGACAGCCTGAGTTGCCGGTGAACCAAATCTCACAAGCGATAAATATGCTTATGATAATTTGTAAAGCATATAAGGATGGCGAGGGCGCAGTCTCAGATAAAGTAATTGTTAGAAAACTCGCAATTCCACCATCTTTGGTCTATTCATATTTGCAAGCCTTAGATAAAAATGGCATTATTCTCACTGTTACAACTAAAGGGATAGCCTATGTTCCCGCAAAACCTTTAGATGCAATTTATGTAAAAGATGTAGTGGCAGTTTTATATGGTGAGGTTAACCAAAAAAGTGCTAGTACTATAGGAGAGGCGGTATCTGAACAGTTAGCAGTTGCCGGCTTAGATGCTATGGGAACACTAACTATTGAAAATTTATTGGAGCGTGTATGATTATCAATTTAAATACTTGTGGGGAACTCAAAAGTCACACTTATTCGAGTTTACCTATAAAATCTAATATTATTAAAACTTTTCGTCTTGGCAAAAACACAGTTTATATTGCCTTGTCTCCCTCTACTGAAGCGGAAGATAATTTAGTTTCTATCGATTATTCTTTCATGCTTTATGATGATAAAGGTAAGAGATTATTTGTCCTCTCGCTTGAGCGTATCAATTTAAGAGAGATGAGCCAGCTCTTACAAATGTCCTATCGTGAACTGCAAGCGGAGTACAACACAAAGAGCCAGTTTGCGGAGCCTCATATTGTGCTTTATAGCAGTGAAAATAAAGAAGATTATGGCGCTTATACAGAAAGCTTAGACCAAGAATTCTTGTTTCCCTTCTTGTGGGATATTCTCCTTGATGCTGTAGATTCCACGCAAGAGCCTAAAGAAGTAACAAACTAAACAAAAGGGAAAGCTTTTGATATGTGATAATACAGATCTTTAAAAAACCTACTAGCAATAGGTTTTTTTATTGCAGCATCATAGCAAGTCAAAACTTTATCGCAGAAAACTGTAGAGGAAAAGGTTTTATGAGCATTTTCCTTTGCAAAGGCGGAAAGTTTAGCATACTCTTCTTGAGATAAATCGAGCAAATAGTTGAGATATTTATCAAAATCTTGAGCGGTTTCATATTGAAAACCATTGTAACCTTGCAAGATTACATTAGTTAAACAATCATCTTTTTTGCAAATTAATGGAACTCCACTGCTGAGTGCTTCAATATAAGTTAAGCCTTGTGTTTCGCTTTGGCTGGCACTTATAAAAATCTTTCCAAGTTTGTAGTAATCTGCAATTTCAGCTTGCGGTACCATTCCTGTAAAGGTAACTCTGCCCTTTAAGCTGCTATTTGCAACTTTATTTTCCAACTCAGCTTTGTTTGGACCATCTCCAACAATTAAGAACTGGTAATCTTTTCTAGGATTTTTTTCTAAAAGACCAAGGATTTCCTCAATATTCTTTTCTTTACCGATGCGTCCAATAAATAACAATACTGGTAGGGTGGGATTAAGACCGTATTTAGTGATAATCTCCGCTCTTCTATTAATAGGTAATTCAGCTTCAAAGCGCTCAAGATCTAGGCCTGTTGGAATTATATCCATTGGAACTGTGATATTATATTTGATGAGTATTGCTGCTGTCTTTTGGGTTGGACAGATGATGCGTTGCATATAGCTTGATACATAATGAATGTATCTTTTAACAATATGCATACCCATTTCCTTGGTCATAGCAACATAATGAACATAGTCCTCATAGTCTGTATGATAAGTATGAACCATTGGTACTTTACAGCTTCTTGCAATAATTTTTGCAAGAAAAAAAGTAGAAAACTCACAATTTGAATGGATAATTTCTGGTTTCCAGTCAATTATTTCGTTGATAACTTTACGTTTAATTACATGTTTTAATCTAATATCTGGGTAAATTTTACCAGCATCAAAGGAACCTACATATATAATATTTCCAGAAACATAAGTACTTTTAGTTTCTGAAAGTGTTAGAATCTTAACTTCATGGCCTTTTTTTTCAAGTTCTTTAGCCAAGTTCATCACTGAAGTGATAACTCCACTAACATAAGGGTAATACCTATCTGTCGTTAATAAAACTTTCATACCGTAATTGTTAGAAAAATAACTATTTTTGTCAACAAAAACCGTTTTATTGTAAAATATAGTTAATGGTTTCAATAATTATGCTTTTCTGTTAGTATTCTCGATGTGGCAACCAAAGAAAACAATATACAATTTTGGACTTTAAATATTTCCTCCTATCTTGCTCAGACAGGAATCATCATAATAAACCTTGCTTTGGTTTATTACCTCACATCGCTTTCTGCAACGCCTAGTTTTATAGGTCTATCCTCAGCAACTTATA
>CAYYEN010000141.1:0-7008 GCA_964470795.1 uncultured Spirochaetaceae bacterium
GAGTTTAAAAACTCATAATCGATTAGCACTTGATTTGAATTTACAATAACATCATCCACTTCAAAAATACCAATAATTGGTAAATCTACAGTTTCGATAAAACCTTCCTTTCCTTTAAGAAGGAGTGTGACTACTGAATTTAGTTTTAGCCCTATATTGTGAGCAAGCGCTGAGCCGATAAGGATGCCTTCCTTGTTATTTTCTAAATAAGTTCCTTCAATTATTTTATCCTTAATAGGGTAGACTCTATTATCTTTTTGGCTATCGAGGGCAACTAAGATAGTATTAATACTGCCAGAAACTTCAGCTTCCCCTTCATAAAAACTAAGTTCTGTAGTGCTTAAAAAGCGTGGAGCATAATTAATCCCTTTACTTTCAAGATAACTTTCTAGTTTTGTTCTTTGCTTAGGACTTATAAGATAATCTACAGGATACTCATCCTTGTTTTCAAAATAGGAGGGTGCATAAAATTTACCAGCTGAGAGTTCATAGCTGATATAATTTAAGTTGGACTCCTCTCCCACTCCTATTAAGAGCGCATCCATCAGAATATAGGATACTATTCCTATAGCAATTGCAAAGGCGGTTACTAAAGTTCGTTTTTTATAGCGAAACAGGTTTTTAAAGGCGAGGCTAAACATTTTTCTCATCCTTTAAGATGTGACCATCTTCTAGGTAGAGAACACGCTCTACATGGTCTATTACTTTTTTATCGTGGCTTGAGAAGATACAAGTAGCATTGAGCTTCTTGTTAAGCTTTATAATTAAGTCGAGTACCATTTGGCTATTTATAGAATCAAGGTTTGCGGTAGGCTCATCTGCAAGAATATATTTAGGCTCTTTGACAAGCGCTCTTGCAATAGCAACTCGCTGTTGCTCTCCCCCTGAAAGCTGACCCGGTTTTCGATTAACTTTTTCTTTAAGACCAACTTCAGTTAGAAACTCATCAGCTCTTTGAGCTAAGCCTTTTTTGTTTTTTTTACTAAGTCCTAACTCTTTAAGCTTTTCCTCACTCAACACTTCAAGCGATAACAAGACATTTTCTCTTGCACTAAGGACTGGAATTAAGTTGTAGTTTTGAAAGATAAAGCCGAGCTTTGTTTGTCTTAAACAGCATTTTTGTTTTTCATCAAGCTTTGAAAGAGCGACTTCATCTACAAAGATTTCACCCTTTGTTATGCTATCTAAGCATCCGATTAAGTTTAGTAAGGTGGTCTTTCCAGAGCCTGAAGGACCGGAGAAGGCTAGCACTTCGCCTTCCTTTATTTCAAGGTTGATGTCCTTAAGGGCAGTAGTGTTTTCAGCTCCAGGATAGGTTTTGCCAAGATTTGTAATTTTTATCATATTTTTTCCTTAAGCGTCTTTAAGAGAGCTTCTAAGTCATTGATGTAGTTTTCGAGTTCTGTTTTTCCAAGCGCTGTTAAGGTCACTTCGGTATTAGGCTTTTTACCCACAAACTGCTTTAAAAGGGTAACGTACCCAGCCTTTTCAAGGGTGGTTAATTGAACACTCAAGTTTCCTGCTGTTAGGTTTAAACTGTTCTTAATTACTGGAAAACTTTCTTTATTATCCTTACAAACTGCCAAGTAAGACATTATCTTCATCTTAGTCTGTTCATGAATAAGTTTATTTAATTCACTCATCGTCTCTCCGATTAAGTCCTAGAGTAATTCCCCCTAGTAAAAAGTAGCTGATAAGTGAGATTGCTGAAGTGTATAGAATAAATTGTTCTGGTATTAAGGTAGTTATAATTGCATAAAGGTAGGAAATATAGGTGATTGCCTTATAGCTTTTTAGACCAAAAAGGTTTCCTGTTTGATTAAGCATAGTCCCGCTTAAATAGAAGGCAATAGGTAAAAACAAATACCAAAGGTTTAATTTAAGTGCAAGGATTAAAACGAGTATTAATAGTACAAGACCATCGCTATAAAGTACGGTAAGTAAAGATTTACATCGTCGATTAGAAAAGATTTCTCCTAAGGTATTTAAACCTAATTCAGCTTTACTTACTTTTAAGACTACCTTCGATTTCACTACAAACAAAAAACTCAAGGCAACTATACCATAAAGCCCTGCAATTACTTTAAAGGCTAAAGGAGTGTTTGCTAGTGTTCCATAAAAGTGATGACCTATAAAAAGGTAAGTGAAAAGAATTAAGGCTAAGAGGGAGGTTAAGTAGCACAATAAGGGAAAAGCTTTTGGGTTAAATATCTTTTTAAAAGGTTTTGAACTATCGTTGAAAGTTGTTTTGATCTCTTGAATTGCAGCAAGTGCTTCTTCAATCTTTTGTTGTTCTGTTTGCATTATGTTTATCCTTTATAAACAAGTTTATGATATAAACTATAAACACTTTGTATTATTTTTGTCAATTATTAGTTTTTTTATGGATAAAATTTCAATTAAGGAATATGTTTTTTAGGTGACTCTTTTCTGTTTCTAATTAAAGATTAGAATTGTAGCAACAATAGGAGAAACACAAATGAAGTTTAATTTTAAAGAAACCGATATCACAAAAACCTTGAAGATGAATGAATTAATAAAACTAGGTGAAGGCTGCTATAGCTCCTCTCTAGGGTGGCTAAATGTCGATAAGTGGGCAAATGATGAAAGACTCAATTATCTAAAGGCAATTGCTAAAGAGATTCAAGAGAAGGCTGAAGTTTTAGTACTTATAGGGATTGGAGGCTCTAACCAAGGAGCCCGTGCGGTTATAGATGCACTTGGGAATAAATCAAACTGTAAGGTAGTTTGGGCCGGGAATACGCTCTCCTCTTTTGAAACTGAAAGAATATTAAAAGAAATAGAGGATAAAGATTTTTGTATCAATGTCATTGCAAAGAACTTTGAAACTCTGGAGCCCGGTGTTGCTTTTAGAATCTTTAGAGCTGCTTTAATAAAAAAATATGGCACCTCTTATAATAATAGAGTCTATACCACAGGAACCTGCGGTAGCTATTTTGATGTTCTTTCTAAAAGAGAAGGCTATACTTTTTTAACCTTTCCAGAGGATATTGGTGGTCGTTATTCAATCTTTTCAGATGTAGGCCTTTTGCCAATAGCGGTTGCAGGAATCGATATTGATTCCCTAGTTAAGGGTGCAAAGAGAATGCAAAGGGATATTTTTAAAGAGCCTACAGCTGTTATAGAGTATGCGGCAATGCGTAACTACTATTATGAAGAAGGCTATAAGATGGAAATGCTTTCGTTCTTTGAACCTCGTTTATTTCGTTTTGCTAAATGGTGGACTCAACTGATGGCAGAGAGTGAAGGAAAAGATAATAAAGGACTTTACCCAATAGTTGGCTCCTATTCAGAAGATTTACATTCCATTGGTCAGTTCATCCAGGATGGCAGTAAAGTTATCTTTGAAACCTTTATCAGTGTTAAAAATCCTGACTCACAACTAGCTTTATCTAACGATGAGGTTGCTGACCGTTTCGATTACCTAGCAGATAAAACCTTGTTTGAGGTCAATAAAGTAAGTGAGGCAGCAACTATAAAAGCACATAGTATGGTACTTCCTATTAACCAAATCGAAATTGATGAAATTAATGAAGAGAATATGGGTGGTCTGTTCTATTTCTTTATGTATTTATGCTATTTATCGGGCAAAACGCTAGGGATTAATCCTTTTGATCAACCTGGAGTTGAAGCTTATAAGAAATGGATGTTTGAAGGACTGGGAAAATAGAGGACAAGTTGCCTTGTCCTCTCATTCCTCTATTATAAGAGTGTAATGGTTTGTGAAAAGAATTTTGTCTTTTTGCTATCAAGGGTATTTCTAAAGGGATACCCGTTGTTAGCTTTATCTGTATCGACACGAGGCTCTACACAGACCATGTGGTCTTTTCCTTTGGGATGGGACCAGATAAGAAGGGTGGTGTAGTCTCCAGTGTTGATAGAAAGCTTTACTTTATCATCTTCTAAATAGAGCTTTTTCGGTACTGGTTCAAAATAACGTTTAATGTCAGATAAATACTCTTCAGTAAACTTAATTTTGCCAAGAGAGGAAGTCATTGTAGGATTACTTAAGTTATAACCGGTATGAAATCCGATAGAATAAGGCATTGCTTTTTCATCAAGGTTGACCAGTTTTACTTGTTGCTTAACAGACTTACCTCTAATAATGAAGGAAATTACTGCTTTAAAACGGAACGGATAAATTGCATAGTTTTCCTCTGTAGATTCAAAGTAGAAAGAATTGTTTTTAAAGGTGAATTCTTGGTCTCTTAAAAAGCCGTGTTGAGGTAATTTGTAGTTTTGACCTTGATATTCATACCCCTCAGGAAAAGCACCACATTGTGGGAACATGATTGGTGCATACCAATTCCATTCATCAGGATTTTTTTGATAAATGTATTCTACATTGGTTTCGAGATTCTTGATCGAGCAAAGTTGTGCTCCAAGAGAATCGACCTTAACTTGGATTGGATAGTTTTCAATTGTGTAAATCATAGTGAATATAGTATAGCGATATTCTAATTTAAAATGTATCTATTTTTTATTAATACAGAAAAAAAACAAGTAAGGGGTTAGCCTTACTTGCTGTTTGAATTCTTAATTTATTTTAGTTGTCGATAACCTTGCCTTTTTCTTTTTTGCATGCTGCTTGAATCTTATCAGCAATCATCTCGATGCCTTCAAAAAGCTCGTAACAGTCATAGCTAACAATTACTTCCTTTTTCCACGTAAAATGCAGTACCGCATCGATGTGAAAACCTTGTCCAAGTGTTTCGCGAGTAATTACAATATCTAAATCATGTAAGTACTCTGAAGCAAATTCCAATTTCTTGAGTTTTTTCTCTAAGAATTCCTGGGTTTGTTCACTAGGGTTGTAGCGAACTCCTCTGACGGTTAAGTTCATATAAGCCTCCTCTGTCAAAGTTGTTACACAAATTATATCATGAATAATCGTGTTTGGAAGAAAAGAATACAAAAACTTTTAAAACTTTAGCTAGAATATTTTTGACCCTTTATTGTTATTTTGTTCTTCCGTGCTATAATTGCTAAAAGAAGAGGGATTGTATGAGAAGAAAACTTAAGCTTATTTTTCTTGTAATGCTATGTAATATAATGCTTTTTGCATCAAGTTATGATACTGTAAAGGTCTCTTTTCCTCGTCCTCTCGCAAGGAGTGTGGCTAATGGTATGTTAGAATCGGGATATTCTTACGATTATCTTTTAGTGCTTAGCCAATGTTGTAATTTTAATTTAGAGGCGGTTCTTCCCTCTACAACAGAAGAAACCTTCACAAGTTGGAGTATTATTGAGGAATTAAATAGTGGAAGAGTCGATTTATTTGCAGGCATTGTCTATTCCGACAAACTTGCTCAAGAGGTTCTGTTTTCTAAAAACTATTATGGCTTCTTTTCCTCTACTTTAATAACTTCACAATACAATTATGATTTTGATTCTTATTCATTTTCTAATTTTGATAGGCCTTTAAGAATCGGTATTATTAAGAATGATTATAATACTGATGCTTTAATAGAATACCTAGATTATTTAGATGTAGATTATTCCTTTTTCACCTATGAAACAAAACAAGAGGCAATAGAAGAAGTTAAAAAGGGGGAATTAGACCTAATTAAGAGTAATTCTTTAGTTCAAACTCCAGGCTTTAAAACTGTAGCTAAGTTTGGATCTTTTCCACTCTACTTTGCAACTCGTAAAGATAATCAAGAATTTATGGATTTAGTTGATGAAGGTATTTTAACAATTCGAGAATATTTTCCAAATTTAATGACACGATTAGCTAATAAATACTCAAGTTCAACAATCTTAGATTTCGAAATGAGTGATGAAGAGTTAAAAGAGCTAAAGGCTAATAACTTTAAAATTAAAGCTTTATGTGTTGATAATTCAGGTCCTTTTGTGTTTAAAGGGAAAAAGGGTAATGAAGCGGGAATATCGGTCGAAATCTTAAATGCCTTTGCCTCTAAGGTCGGACTTGAAGTTGAATATACTTTCTTTGATCCTAAAGGCTCTTTTATGGAGCAATTAGAAGAGGGTAATTTTAACTGTATCTTAGGTGTTCCTGTAAATTCAAATTATAATAGTCTTTATGGTATTATTAACTCCGCACCTTATGTGACAAACAATATTTTGATGGTTTCTAAAAATAAAAAGAACTTCGGTAGTTTAAACGGTTGTTCAATAGGGCTTCAAAAAGGTTCCCGATTAGCCTTTCTGTTAAAGGATAGTACTGTCAAATATTATGATTCCATGAAGGATTGTCTACTTGCGGTAAAACATAATGAAGTGGATGTAGCCTTTGGTAGTGAGCAAGTAATTGATTTTTATTTAAACCAGTTAGGGCTTAATATCTATTCTACCAATTTTTATAACATAGTAAATGATATTGGCTTTGCCTTTCCAAATGAAGATAATAAAGCCTTTATTACCTTACTTAATCGATATATCAATTCAATCGACCAATTAACGCTTTTTGATTATGAGAATGCAACCGCACTACAAAGTTATCAAGATCCAGTTGCTCAAATTTTACGAAATAATCCTGTGATGGTGGTGATACTTTTATTTGTTTTCATTGGTTTAGTTTGTACAGTTATCTTCTTAGTTATTAATGCTAAAAAGGATAAAAAATATAATCAAGCGCTCAAGCATGTAAACGAGGTTAAGACAGATTTTCTATCTCGTATGAGCCATGATTTAAGAACTCCTTTAAATGGCATTATAGGATCTTCTGTAATTGCTCTAGAGAGTAATGAGGTCGAGGAGAAGAACGAATCACTATCAGATATCTATTATTCTGGCGAATATATGTTGCGTCTTGTTAACGATATTTTGGATATGGCTCAAATCGATAATGGAAGTCTTGAGTTAACTCTTTCCTCTTTCTCTCTTGATAAATTCATCACCGATATCACAAGGATGTTTACTCCTCTTTGTGAGGAAAAACAGATTATTTTCACCATTGAAAATCATTGCACTGTAAAATATGTATATGCAGACTTTGCCAGGTTTGAGCAAATCTTTTTTAACCTC
>CAYYEN010000142.1:0-7001 GCA_964470795.1 uncultured Spirochaetaceae bacterium
CTCGGCGGCCGGATCACCTACATCGATCCAGAACTCCCTGGCCGTTACATATTTCCGGCCCTGGGAGTCTTTATAGGCGAGAGTGATATGAAGGGGAACATGACCATCATGCCTTGGCCTGAGCGTGATCTCGATCGCCTCGGACGCACCTGCGTTCACAGAGTACGTGCCGATGCGCCGCGTATCAAAGTCGCCCAAAAGCGTGATTCCAATTCCAAGAGCATCGCCGTTACCGGAGTTTGTGAGGGTCGCAGCAAGCACCTCCCATCTCCCAGCTCTCAGGGAGGCTGTTTGGGGGGTTATGGAGAGGTCGGGTATCGGATCGTTCTTTACCAGTTGAGCCCGGAGGTCCCGGTATTCTCTGGTGTCCGGCAGGATGGCAAGAGCCTGATCAACTGCTTTTATTGCATCGAGGTCGCGGCCGCGCGAGGCAAGGCCTTTCGCCTTTGATATAAGTGATTCTGCCTCCTGACGTTTCTTCTCCTGCTTCTCCCTGAGTGTCCTTTCACGCTTGATGCGCGCTTCTTCTTGTTTCACCAGTTGAGCGCGGAGCTGTTGATACTCTGTATTTTCCGGATTAATCGCAAGGGCTTTATCTATAAATCCGATTGCCTGTCCATAATTACCTGCTGAGGTTAGATCTTTTGCAACCTTCAGATGCGTGCTGGCTTCTTCCTGGCGTCTCTTTACATGTTCTGGGTTGATCTCAAAATCGGGGGAGATAAAGAGCATAGTATTTGGGTCTTCTTCCGGTTCATGCTCCGGGCTGGTTCTGTCTACTCTGCTACGTCTATTCATCGTGTAATATGCGCCGATGAGCAATCCGACAACCAGAATAAGGAAGATCGGAAGAAAAAGACCGGGATCCTGGTTTTCTTCTGTCCAGGTTACGCCGTTATCGGTTGATTTTGATAACGCTTGAACAGTGGTTATGGGAACAACCTTCTGTTCAGTCCAAGTCACGCCATTATCGGTCGACCTCGATAACGCTTGAACGGTGGCTATGGGAACAACCTTCTGTTCCGTCCAAGTCACCCCGTTATCGGTCGACCGCCAGACATCATTCATATAGCCGTTATAGCCGAGATCATAACCTCCCATCAGGATGATACTGCCGTCCGGCATCGCAACACTGGCGTGACCGTCTCGCCTCGACCACTCGGCACTCGCGGTCTGTTGTGTCCAGGTCACCCCCTTACCGGTCGACCGCCAGACGTCGTTCAAGTGATCGCCCATCAGGATGATGCTGCCATCCGGCATCGCAACACTGGCGCGAACCTTCGACCACCCGGCATTCACGGTCTGTTGTGACCAGGTTACCCCGCTATCAGGCGACCACCAGACATCATTTAAAACACCAACTGAGTTTCCTGACTTGTCGCCATAACCTCCCATCAGAATGATGCTGCCGTCCGACATCGCAACGCTGCTGTGATCGAATCGTCCCGACCACCTGGCATTTGCGGTTTGTTGTGACCAGGTTACCCCCTTATCAGTCGACCGCCAGATGTCATTTAATCTGCCTGAGGCGGTATAAGACCCGCCTGAGTTATCACAACCGCCCATCAGGATGATACTGCCGTCCGGCATCGCAACACTGGCGTGACGCTCTCGCCCCGACCACTCGGCACTCGCAGTCTGTTGTGTCCAGGTCACCCCATTATCGGTCGACTGCCAGACGTCATTTAATCTGCCTGACTTATCACGACCGCCCATCAGGATGATACTGCCGTCCGACATCGCAACGCTGCTGTGATCGTATCGTCCCGACCACCCGGCACTCGCTGACGGTACTATCAAGAGAAAGAGAAGAACGGTTGCTATAATAACAATCACCTTCATGGATGTCACGCCTGGCACCACGGTAGTGCCTCCAATCTTCTGTAATCTGTCTGAACCCTTTCCCCTTGTTTGATCATTCCTTCTCCATCGTCAAATACCTTCTGCCGGCGACCCCCCTCGCTGATATCCATCACATCGGGCCTGCAAACCGGAAGAGAGAGTCATCACCCAGAAAAAATTCCCGGTTGGCAGCACCATGAATCGGACGGGCGATCAGACGACCTCAAACAACACACTGCTCCCACCGGATACAGGTAACACATCGTCTGAGCTATCCCTCACCATGTTTCACACTCCATTCCACATACCGCGCAAGATCCCCTGCCTTCAGCGGGGACCGTATCTTACCGAATGCAGTCACAAAGTCATCTTCGCGAAGAGGCCGGGTCTTCAGCGCCCGCTTGTTGATCTCATCAAACGGCAGATCCGCGAGCCTGTGCATCTCAGGATTGACACCGTTGATCATCGTCCAGATTGCCTGCTGGCAGACATTCTGGATATCCCGCCCGGAGTAGAGACAGTCAACACACTGCCGTCCGAGCCCGGAGAGGTCGATGCCGGACACGTCAAGTCCTTTCGTATGGATCTCGATGATCGCCCTGCAGGCATCCGCATCCGGGAGCGGCACATAGACCCGCCGCGGAAACCTCGATAGTACTGCCGGGTCAAGGTCCCAGGGCGCATTCGTTGCCGCCATCGTGAGGAGCAGGCGGTCGTTTTTTTTGCCCTGCAGACCGTCAAGCTCGATGAGGAGGGAGGAGAGCACTCTTCGGGTCGCTTCGCCCATCGTATCGCTGCGCGATGCGCCGAGGGCGTCGAACTCATCGATAAAGACGATCGAGGGAGCGTGGTCGCGCGCCGATGTATAGAGGGCCGAGATCATCTTCGAAGATTCGCCGAAATATTTCGAGAGCAGCCTGTCGGTTTTCACGTCGAAAAATGTTGCGTCCAGACTCCCCGCGGCAGCAGCGGCGATCATTGTTTTCCCCGTTCCCGGAGGGCCGAAGAGGAGAATCCCTTTCCACGGACGGATCGACTCCGGCTTTTGCAAGGCTGCGATGACAACGGTCTCCTTCACGAGGCGCTTGACCTCATCAAGCCCGCCGATATCCTTCCATCGAACCGATGAACGCACGATCAGCGACGACATATCGAGATCGCTTGCCGACTCTTCGGCGGGAGGCTTCGTCTGTCCGGGTTTATCTGATGCGCTACGCTGTCTTCTCGCCGAAACCGGTGCTGAACGGGATGCAATGTTCTCCCACCTCTCTGCCTCGGCGGTATATCTTTGCCGCACCATGGGCGAAGAGGTGGCAATCTTCCGGCAGAGTGATGCACACGCCCGTGCTTTTTCGTTAGCAGCCGTGTTGTCTGCTTCAGCTACCGCTGCTTTGTAGTCAACAATAGTTTTTCGCAGCTCGCCAAGTAAAAATCCACTAACATCCACGTGCATCGTTCTCACCTCATTGCCTCACGGAGGATATCCTCTTTCAACAGTTCGACATCATCGGCAAGAGATTCAATCTCGTCAATACCCTCATCGCTATAGAAACGCAGATGTTCTCTTGTCTGTTTCAGATTCTCAAGGATACCTCCGCGAACGAACTCTTCCAGGTGAAGTGCAGATTTACGGGCTTCCAGAAGATCGCCTCGGCGTAGGTGTTCTACCAGGTTTTGTGCAACGAAATATGCCGTCCGGTAGTCCGGTCCTGGCGATCCCTGATCGGCCGGAACTGCGATTATCTCTGGAGTGTCCGGTTTAGATGGTATCGGATGCGATGAAACCGTTATTTTCTTCAGGACGTCATCTGCGATTCCACCAATAGAACGTTCCACCCACCGGTGTTCGCTATGATTGAAGACGTGAACCCTGGCACGGTCATCCCGATGCCATCTGATCGCTTCTTTCAAACCGGCCTGGATCAGCATGGGGGCGTATCCTGCGTCTGCCCATAGCCCTGCTGCCCAGATAGCAGCACCCCTGACCCGGTTGCTCTTCGAGCCAATACATCCGAGGAGGACTTTTTCAAGATCTTTCTGCTGCAGAAACGACCTGTCACGTACGGTCGAAAGTTCTCCGATGATCGATACCGCCGCTTTTCGGATTTCCAGGTCCTTCTCCTGTGCGCATCTCTTCAGATCCGTGATGAGGGGATCGGCATTGCATAAGGAATCCACATAGCCCCTGCACGCGATTGACCAGAGCGCCCATAATACGCGAAACCGAACTTCGTCATTTTGTACGTTCAGGAGGCGGGCAAGTGCAATATCACCGCCGTTTCGCACCAGCGGTTCGGGACTTGCATAAAACGCAATCTTGTCAAGGGCAAGGGCGGCGCATGCCTGCACTTCATGATTTTTACTGTAGAGGAGATGAATACAGCGCAGAATCGCACCGGAATCTGCGACCGCGATGCCCTGGCCTGCTTCGGCAACCACCGCCAGAGACCAGGCCGCAGCGCTACGCACCGGGTCTGCTGGGTCATCAAGATGTGCAGCCATTTTTGTGAGGAGTCCGGATTCGGCAACTTCATACGAATAACCCCGGTAAGCAAGGTTTCCGAGAACCCAGAGGATGTTTCTTCGAACATCGGGGACGGAATCATCGAGTGCTCTGCCGAGCACGTCAAACGGTCTTTCTCGAATGATCTCTCCGGCTTCTCCGCCTTTGGCCAGGGTGTCGAGTTGGTACGATGCATGAATCCGATCCTGGTTATCTTCCGAGCGGAGCCGCACAAGCAGCCGTTTAACATCCGAGCTGTCATCGTCGTCAGGCTCTCTGGGAGGTTCTCGATCGATTATCTCAATGCATCGAAAGATTTTACCCTTCACCTCTTCCCGAAGCTTTGTCGAAGAGCCGTGGATAAGGTCGAACGCAGTTTGATACGATCTCAAGGCGTCGCGGCACGCACCCCTCTCATAGAGGATGTCGCCTTTGAGAATGTAGGGAAAGAGAAATCCAGGACGGATGCGTATCGACTCTTCAGCCAGTTTGAGTGCTTCATCAGTTTGGTTCAGAGCGTGGAGGCAGATTCCTTTCCCGTTCAATGCCCATGGATGCCTCTTGATCCGTATTGCCCTGTCATAGTAGGCAATCGCCTCTGAGTACTGCTCCTGCTCACGATAGATATCGGCAATGCCGATGTACGGAAACGGATACGATCGTGCTTTGTCGAATTGAATTGCCTGCTCGTAGCAGTCAATCGCTTCTTTCTGCCTCCCGAGTCTCCTGAGCGCATTTCCCTTTTCATTCCACGCCCAGTGTGAGTGGGGTTCAAGTTCCAGGGCTGTAGTAAAGTACTTGAGCGCATCCTCAAAACGCTGAATTTTGTAAAACTCCTGTCCCTTGCTCAGATTAGCCATATACTTTGCATGGTTGCCTGTCCGATTCATTTTCCACTCCCGAGAAAGACCTGAAGCTCCTCATCTATCCGGCTGGCCACAAGCGAGACCACATCACCAAACCCGCTGATCATTACGTTGAGACGCGTTGCCCCCGCTTCCTCAGACCAGAGAAGCCCGACGGTCGCCTGTCCCTTCCGGGTGTAGGCGGTGTATGATTCGACCCCGTTCCGGACTCCCTCATAACTTGAATTGAGTTTATTCAGAACATACCTTAAAAACTGTTTTAATGCATCTTTATCGAGAGACGTTTCGTAATACAGAGTTTTTGTCGTTTCACGAACATCCGGCACGGATTCTTCTGCAGAATAGATTCTAACATCCTCACTTCCTCGTTCCAACCGCGAATAGAGGTCCTGCAGGAAGTCTTCAATAACCTCGCCCCTCACCAGAATGGTGACTCCCCGCTCCTTGCGTACGTCCTTTTTCGACTTCCACCTGTCAATCGTGGCGTCGATCCGCTTACGCTCAGCATCTGAGTGGTAGTCGACAACGAGGAGGTATTCCATTTGATAACCATATGCGGGTGCTACTATTTAATCCCTCCACAAAGGAGATATTGATTTTGGAGTTTATAATTATCCTCCGTATTGGAGGAAACTTTATCATGTAGAGAGAGTAATAGTCAATCGGTGAAGTGTGATGAAGATCGCAAGCCTGTTTCATCGGAACCGGATAGAGATGCTGACGATCACCGAACTGCAGGAGGAAGAGATCAAGCTAAAAAGCAGGATCAACCGCCTCCGGAAGGAGATCGACAGGATTGAACGCGAAAAAAAACTGAAATTTTCAGAAGGCGTCGGTGGCGACCTGATCAAGAAGAAGATGCTTGCCCAGGAACTCAAGCAGTTAGACATGACGGCAAAGCTCAAAGTCCGAAATTTCCTTTCCCTGCATAAGCAGTACATGTTCATCTCGAACCTGGTCATCATCAAAAGGTATCAGCGGGATCTCCAGAAGACGCACATCTGGGAGAAGATCCAGGCAATCTCTCCGGAAGCCGTTGAGAGTGCCCTCATCCGTGTGAATCTCTCCGGAAAAGGTTTCGAGTCCGTCGTCGACGACTTAAACCAGGTGTTCGCCCTTGACCTTTCGGACTCCGACCAGGACCTCGACGAGGCTGAAAAGCAGATGTTCGAGGTCTGGACCAGTGTCGAGACCGGTTCGCTGGGGCTTGACGAAGCAAAAGATCTCTTCTCGATTGAGAAAGACATCGAGAAGGCGATCAACGAATCCGAGGGGTAACCTCTTAGATTGAGATGGGTGGTCACTACCATGAAGATCGTATCCCGGAGGCGCCCGAAAGATCCGTTCGCCACGCTCAGCATCGGCGATCTGCGCAAGGCCGAGGCGCTGCTGAAGTGCCGGATCGATACCCTTGAATCCGAATCTCTGGACATCAAAGGGCAGATACGGGATCTGCTCGTCGATGACTCGGCGATATACAATGAGTCGCGCGATGTGCGTCGGGCAATGCGGATCCGAACCCTCATAGAACGATATCACATGAAGAACGCAGTTTGTGTTAAACTTGAACGCGATCTCCGTCTGGTTTCGAGTATCATATCTGTGAGGGACGGAGAAAGGATATCCAACCTGCTGGGCGCCGGGCAGAAACTCAACAGAATCTCGCCTGAGGAACTCGAAGGATGGTTGGCGCGGCAATCTGTACAGGAGGAAGGCGATAGGCGTCATATCGAAGATATCCATGCTGTCCTCTCAGATCTCCAAGCTGCGCCGCTCCTTGGCGACACTTG
>CAYYEN010000143.1:0-5232 GCA_964470795.1 uncultured Spirochaetaceae bacterium
TAGGACTTTATTATGCTGTAACGTTCTGGAACGACTTCTTTAACGCAATGCTCTATTTAAATGATAGCTATCTGCAGCCACTTCCAATACTTTTAAGAAATATATTGATGGCTTCTGGTATGAACGAATATGTTGAAGTTAATGCGTTTGGTAATGCACCAATTTCTGCAATCAAAGCTGCTTCAGTATTCTTATCTGCTATCCCAATGCTAATGGCATATCCATTTATTCAAAAGTATTTTACAAAAGGAACCTTGTTAGGTTCTGTAAAAGGATAATTACTGATTTACTTTCTAAAGGAGGAAGAATCATGAAAAAACTATTAACAATTTTGTGTCTAGTTTTAATTTCTACATCTTTTGTTTTTGCACAAGGTGGTAATGAAAAAACTACTGTAGCTCAAAAATCTAATGAGCCTGTTACAATTGACCTTTGGTATGGTGCCGCTGTTACCGAAGCCGGTCCTGTTCCATCAGATTGGGTAGGCTACCAGATCATTAAAGATAAATTAAATATCGATCTTAAATTAACAGCACTTCCATCAAACGATGCTGACCAAGATGTTAAAATCCAAGCAGCAGGTGCTGCAAACAATCTTCCAGATTTGTTTATGGTAAGCCGCAAGGTTTTAACAAATCTTGTTAAACAGGGTCTTGTTGCTAATGTAGATTCCTACTATGCACAAATGCCTAACAGAACTGCTATCCAATATGATGCTGATTCTATGAAACAGTCAACTATTAATGGTCATAGCTATGGTTTCGCATCCCCAGGTTCTATTGCTAAGAACGAAGGTTTGTTGATCAGAAAAGACTGGTTAGACAAACTAGGTCTAGCAGTTCCTACCACAGCGGATGAATTCTTTGCAGTTTGTAAAGCTTTCACAACTCAAGATCCTGATGGAAACGGTAAGAATGATACTTATGGTTTTGGTGGTTATGTTGAAGTTGATGCAACCCTCAGAGGCTATCCAGGTTCACGTTTCTTCCCAATCATGGGTGCTTTTGGAGTAGATGGACTTTGGAGTTTTGATTCTGCAACTGCAGGTTTAAACATTTACAAACCAGAATTTTATGATTTCATGGTTTACTTAAAGAAAATGTGTGATGAAGGCGTTATTGATCCTAACTGGCTTTCTTATAAGAAAGATGATTTCAGAGCTGCTTGGAAACAAGGTAAGTTTGGTATCATGAAAGAGCAAAATGCAGCATTTGCAGCTTCTAGCAACTACGCTCCTTTTGATAAGAACTTCCCAGAAGGTTCATGGGTAATTTGTGATCCTTTCAAAGGTCCTAACGGAGACGCTTCTATTGGTGCTTTTGATATGAACTTCCGTATTTATGCAGTTTCTACAACCGCTGATAAAGCTGGCAAGGGCGATGCCATTGCACGTCTTTTAGAGTGGATGAGCAGTGAAGAAGGTTACTTCCTACTAGGTTGGGGCGTTGAAGGTGTTAACTTTGTAAAAGATACTAATGGAATTCCTGTAGCAGGAGATCTTGGGGACAAAGCTTTCACTGGTTCTATTGGACAAACCGTTACTCAGCTTAGAAATATGGTATTCTACAATGGTGATACCGAACTTGCTTCTCGTTATCCAACCTATATTACCGCTACAAGTGGAAAAGAAATGTCAGCTCTTAAGGTATTAAGAGAAATGCAATCTAAGACTTGGACTAACAATGTAGGCGCTGGCACAATGCCAACAGCAAACGCTGATGTTAAACGTTTCTATGAGCAATCTCTTGCTGAATTCTTAACTGGTAAGACCGCTTTAACAAAAGCTAACTGGGCAAAGTTTATTACTGAATTTAACAATGTTGGTGGTAAAACTTGGAATGACCAAGGTGTTGCTTACATGAAAGAGAATAATCTTATCTAGGAGAGAGTTATGAAAGATACTCCATTATCACTTGAGATGGTTAAAAGTGTACGTAATCGCTATAAAGTTGGTATGATGAAATGGCATTATGAACATGGTTTAATGCTTTATGCTGCGCTAGAAGTAGCAAAGTACTATGATGATAAGACCTTTTATCCTTGGGTTTATAGTCTTTATAATTGTTTAATCAAGGATGATGGAAGTATCTCAACTTATAGAGAAGGTGAATTCAATTTAGATCAAATTAATGCAGGGCGTGCTTTGTTCACCCTTGCAGAGAATAGTAAGGAAACTAGGTTTTATAAAGCAATCTGTAATCTGGTTTCCCAACTGGATAAACAACCAAGATGCCTGAACAAAGTTTATTGGCACAAACAGATTTATCCTTGGCAGATTTGGCTTGATGGACTCTATATGCAGTCTCCGTTTCAAGCAGAATATGCTGTAAAGATTAAGGATGAGGAGCGACTATCGGATGTTGTTTCTCAACTCCTTACAACTTATGAAGTATTAAAAGATCTTAACACAGGATTATTGTATCATGCCTTTGATGAGGCAAAAGGCCAACGTTGGGCAGATCCACAAACTGGATTATCTCCCCATTTTTGGTCCCGTTCTATCGGGTGGTTTTTTATGTCAGTACTAGATGTACTCGATTTCCTTCCTATAGCCCATCCCGATAGACTTTCACTTATTAAAATAGTAAATGATTTAGCACTTTGTCTTGTCTCTTATCAAGATGAAACAGGACTTTGGTGGCAAGTTACAGATGAAAAAGGACGAGAGGGTAATTACCTTGAAACTAGTGGAACTAGCATGTTTGCCTATTCCTTATATAAAGGGATTCGTTTAAATTACCTTGATAATAAATTCCTCGATTTCGCCGATAAAGCAATAGAAGGCATCAAAAAGCTATATCTTTTTAAAGATGATAAAGCTGAATACCATTTAGATGGTATTTGTTCTGTTGCAGGCCTTGGTGGTAATCCTTATAGGGATGGTTCTTTTAAATATTATATATGCGAGCCTAGAAAGCTTGATGATTTTAAAGGAGTAGCTCCTTTTGTCTTAGCTCTCCTTGAAGGTGAAAAGCTTAAGGAAGTTTAAAAACTACCTCTTTTTCAGTTTTTTTGGGATCTGCTGCTATGTGTGGAGTAATAGTTAGTGTCTTGTTAGCTTTATCAAGGGTGCACTCATAAAAATACCCTGTACCGTCTAAGTTAAGCATTATATTTTTATGATCTGCACTTCCTATAAATTCTCCTGTAGTTTCATTATAATGTTCTTCCCAGTTACCTTTATGGTGATGGCCAGCAAGGTATACTCCAACCTTATTATCTTTCATCAGCGTAATTATATGATTTCGCTCTTCTGCAGTACCTATAGTCATTTGTAAGGTAGTTGCTTCTATAGGACTTCCAGAGATAGGAATATGCGCTACAAAGAGCTTAAAGTCGTTAGTATCATCTTTCAAAGCTCTTTCAAGCGCTCTAAGTTGTGTAAGTCCTAATGTGCGTAGTGCGGTATCTAGCTTATAAATTGAGACGCCATTATAGGTGTATCTTCCATACAAAGAATGAGCAAGATCACCAAAATCACAATCGAGCCAAGGTTTATTACTTGGTGCTTTGTTTATCTCATGATTTCCAATTGTATATATCACCTTACCATTGCAATAGAGTTTTAACTTAGTTATGTAAGCTTTAGCTTGATTAAAGTCGTTTGCCGAGTTAGCTAAATCTCCTGTAATTAAGGTAAAAGGATATTTCTTTTTACCTTCTTCTAACCATTTAAAAAGTTGTTCTTCATAACTGGTGAAAGAATCTGGGTGTGTTTTTTCTTTCCCTAAATGAACATCTGTAAGCCATAAGAAGGTTATCTTATCCTCAGTTGTACTAGAGTCAATATTTGTAGTTGTAAAGGATTCTCCTCTATCTATAAGGAAGGAGAAATCACAACTTATTAGAGTTGTTAATAGTAAAGTTATAATTAATAGTTTTAAGTTTTTCATTTTTTCTCTCCTTTGATAGTACAAGAAAGCCTACCAGCAATTGAAGCAAGGGCAGGATATCTATCAAAGGTATAATTTATCGATTGAAAATCTGCATCAAGCTTTATTAAAAAGGAAGGAAAATCATAACTAATATACAAAGTTATGATAGGTAAAGTTTGTAGGGAAGCTTCTTTAAAATATCCCATAGAACCTTGTACTCCTAAAGTAAATCCTTGTATTGTTATTCCCATATCTAATAGAAGATTAGGGGAGATTGTAAATTGTACATTAGTGGCACCTAAGGGATAATTTAATCCTCCTTGAAGGCCAAAGCGATATTTAAAATAGAAATACCTGGTAATAAAATCTTGTCCAATAAAGTAGTCAAACAATGAATAAAACCCAGTCTTATAAGTATAGTTGTTTATGAGTAATAACTCTTGTCTAAGGGTTTTATTATTGATGATTGAATAAGAAGCTGAAAGTTGAGTTGAAGTTAATCCTAGTTGTTCTACATAAATATCAAAGTTATTAACTGCAATGCCAACATTAAAGGTCACTGTAGGTTCTTTGACGTTGCTAGCTTTAACACCTGCTCCCAAGGTTATATCAAGGGGTATCGCACTGAGCGAAAAAGCACTTAAAAGCAAACAAACCACAATAATAGTCTTTTTCATATGAATGTAATGTTATTTAATAATATTAATAAAAGCAAGTCTATTCGCTGATGGCAAAATTATTCTAGTTAGAGTTAGAGTACGCGTTTTAAGAGAAGCCTTAAAATTGCTAATATTATATAATATATGTAAATATAAAAATCAATTTCTTCATTTTGTTCCCATTAGACCCATTTTAAAGCACTTCTTTTGAGGCTTTTGCCAAAAAGACACAATAAATGGTTCAATCTGACGCTAGTGTGTCTAAATGACCCAAAGATAATAAATTTATCAAAACATGAAAAATATATAAATCTATATAGTGTATGAAAATAACAAAGTTGGCATGCTCTTTGCAATGTAATTGGTGTATCACGAAAGGTACAATAATAAAAAGTTTAAGGAGGCCACAAAATGGCAAATGATATTCAAAAATACAATGATAATGAGGATTATAAGAGAGTAGGAACCTTCGATGATTTCGTTGATTCTATGTTAAACGCTTGGGGAATGACTACTACTAAAATACCACCAGTAGACATTGAAGAGAAGAAAGATGGTTATGTGCTTAATGCAGAGATGCCTGGCTTGAACGAAAAAGATGTTAATGTATATGTTGAGAAACATGTACTCCATATTGATTCCTTGAAGAAAGTAGAAGATGAGAAATGTGAGTGCGATCGTAAATATCTTGTTAAGGA
>CAYYEN010000143.1:5332-6990 GCA_964470795.1 uncultured Spirochaetaceae bacterium
TGAAGAAAGTAGAAGATGAGAAATGTGAGTGCGATCGTAAATATCTTGTTAAGGAGAGAAACTTCAGCCATTTCGAAAGAAGTTTTACACTTCCAGAAGATGCCAAAGTTGATGAAATTTCAGCATCTTTTAAAGATGGAATGTTAACTCTTAACATTCCAAAGGTTGCTCAAGCTCAACCAAGAAAGATTGAGATTATAGCAAAATAAGCTCTTAAAGAAGGGCCACAAAAGTGACCCTTCTTATTAAACAGTAATGTATTCAACTTAGGTTGAAGATCTATATAGATTTTGTGGCTGTAAAGCCACTTATAAGAAAATAATTGGGAGAAAATATATGAGATACGTAATTTCAAGAAAACCTGTTAATAATTTTGATTCTATGTTTGGTGATTTGTTTTCAGATTGGAGCAGCCTCGGAAGAGCAGTTCCTGCAATCGATTTATATGAAAAGGAAGACGCTTATGTTCTAGAAGCTGAAGTTGCTTCTTATGATAAAGACAGAGTTAAGATAGATGTTCATAAACATATTCTTACTTTAAGCTATGATGGTAATAAGAAAGAAGAAAAGGAAGAAGATAAAAAGAGCTTCTTAGTACAAGAAATTGCACGACCAGCATTTGAACGACGCTTCTCCTTACCAGAAGGTATCAATGAGGAAGCCATTTGTGCTGACTTTAAAGATGGCCTTGTGATTATTACAATGCCAAAAGCAAAGGTTGAAGAGCCAAAACGAATTGAAATTAAATTCAATTAACAAATAAAATAAATACCACCCCCGGTACAGATAGGGCTGAGAAATCAGCCCTATTTTTATATTTACTCATAACCAAAACTTTATTATATGTATTTTTATTTTATGACTTTTCCTTTATAGTGCAATCATGACAGTGAAGAAAATATTGCTAATATTGTTTATTGCTTTATTACCTTTTAATGCTTTTGCACTTGAAGGTTATGGTCAAATAGTAAATACAACTGTTATTCCAGATTTTGCCCTAGGAGTTTTTCCTGTTGGTGTTTGGACAGAATTTGGTATTAGAGGTTTAGAGCTCATCCCAAAACAAGAAACTAAATTACAATCCTTAGTAAAAACAGAATTGCAAGTACGCTCTTTATCTCAACACCCTACAACCGGTGAGGTTATAAATAATATCAACAATGTCGATTTACATTATTATGTCTTTTTATCTGAAGTAACTGTAAATTTTGCTCAAAGTTTTTATAAATCCCCCACTTTTAATAACAACTTCTTAACGCTATCTGGTGGTTTAAAGATGCACTGGGAGCAAGCCTTTAGAGCTTTCAATATTTTTAGTGATGATAAAAATAATTCAGTTTTTGATAATACTGAGTTCTTTCCGCCTAATGTATCGCGTTATGTAGGAACTCCAGATCTCAATGGAAAAGGTACTTTGTTTACAAATTCCTTGGATTTTGGAATTTCAATTAAAGATTTTTATTCCTCTTTTTCTTATAATGAGGGTTATTATGTAAATATTAATATGTCTTTAGCGCCTTGGTTTTTGTTAAATAATATTCCTTTTTTGTTAGATACCTATTCAGATTTTATAAAATTCTCAGTTGATGGTGCTTATTCAAAACTGGTATTTCAAGCAGATTTCTTTGGAAGTGTTTCAGGCTATCTTGAAGATGCTT
>CAYYEN010000144.1:0-6967 GCA_964470795.1 uncultured Spirochaetaceae bacterium
TAAAACAAGTGGTGAGACACAGAATGTCCTATAAAAAATTATTTTACAAAAGTTTCTAATTTCTTAATGCTCTCCTTAAAGAGCTTTACAAAGCAAGGAGGACTTATAGGATAACCATCTCCCGCAAAGGTAAGTAAGCGACCTACTAATTCATAAGGTTGCTTTGCGGGAACAGATAATTCTACTTCATTATTTGGCAGTAGTTTAAGCTTTTGCTTTTCATGCCAAATTTCAGTTCTGACTTGAAAAGCAGCATTATTTTTAAACCTCATTACATAAGGCTCCAGATTGCCTGATAAGAAGATACCAAAGCCTGAATCTAGATAGGAGGTAAGTAAGTCATTATCGACAAAATTACCTTCTTCAGTTTTAATCACAGTCTCTTGAATTCTAGATAAATGAAAGGTTCTAAGTTCACTACTCTTATAATCGAAAGCAACTAAATACCAAACAGAGTCATAGTTTATTAGCTTTAAAGGCTCAATAGTACGAACGGAGGGTTCTTGGTTCCTATTAATATAGTGCATGGATAACAATTGCCCTTTTACTAAAGCATCAACTATAGTTGAAAATATAGCATAACTGGGTAAATCAATTTTCGGAGCATGGTAAACAATCTTATCTAAAACAGAACGAGTTTCTAAAGAAATAGGCTCAGCTAAAATACTCTTAATATTAGAATTCATCGAAGAGCTTAAAGGAAGACGCCCAAGAAGAGAATCGACTAAAGATTCCATAATGAGGAATCTATATTCTGAAAAATCTTCCAACTCTTCATTATTTAGAAGTACATAGGACTTTGTAGCTTTATCGTACTCCACTTCCATATTCATACGATTTCTTAGATATTCAATATCTCTACCAACTTGTCGAGTGGAGACTTCATATTTTTGAGAGACTTCTTTTACGGTTAACCTATCATTCTTACTCAAGGTTCTCAGCATATAATAAATACGTTCTGTTTGGCTCATAATCAGTATTATATCACGAAACTAAAAAAGACCCATATGATTTCTCACATGAGTGTTTTGAAATTCATGTTTCTTAAGATAATAATCACAAATATTAAATTCAATGTGATTTTTTCACTCTCACTACCTTTCAAACTCGTTATTAGACATTTTTTTAATTGACTAAAGTGAGTATTGACAATGCTATTTCAATAGAGGGAAACACCATGCTAATAAGATTTAATGTTGGAAATTTTTTATCTTTTGATGACAACCAGGAATTCTCAATGCTTTCTGGAAAAGTTCGTAGTAAAACCAATCGCTTATATATTGATGAAAATATTAAACTTTTAAAGTTTGCCGCTATTTTTGGTGCCAATGCCTCTGGAAAATCCAATATGATTTCCGCTATGGAATTTACTCAAGACCTTGTTACTAAGGGGGGAGTAAAAGATACTACCAACAAATACTGTAAAGTCTCTTTAGAGAATAAAGATAAAATTAGTTATTTTGAATTTGAAATAGAAATAAATGGAAAATATTACTCTTATGGATTCGAAATTATATTAAGAGAGCAGTATATTACCTCAGAATGGCTATTTGAGGTATTACCCTCAGGTCAAGATAAGGAAATATTTAGTAGAGACCTTTTAAAAAAGACTTACATACTTTCTACCTATTTTAAAAATAAGGAATTACTTACTAAATTAAACGTCTATGCGGATGATATCAAAACAGATGGATCTGTGTTATTTTTAAAAATATTAAATCAAAATAAAGGTACACTTTATTCAGATTACGAAGAAGCTAAGATTTTGAATAAAGTCTTCCTCTGGTTTCAAAATAAATTAGATATTAATTTTCCAAATCGACCTATTTCGAATTATTTGTATTTTATTGCAAACAACGATTTTGATATGATCTGCTCCACTTTATCATCTTTTGGAACTGGTATTACAAAGTACTCTATTATTGAAACAAGTCCTGAAAAAATCAGTAAAGAAATACCTAACAAGCTTATAGAAAAAATATTACACGAACTTAATGATCAAAAAATAAAGGATCAAAACTCTGAGAAAAAACCTACAATCATTCTTAGAGGTGGAAAATCTTTTTATATTTTTGAAATTGATAAAGATGAAAATATTACTTGTAAAACAGTTCAATTTAATCATGGCAATAATCAAATATATTTTGATTTATCTGAAGAATCTGATGGAACAAATAGATTGCTTGACTTGCTAACAGTTCTATTTTAAAAAAGATCTGGATGCGTATATGTAATTGATGAAATAGACCGCTGTCTTCATCCCCAATTAACATATAAATTCATTTCAGAATACCTAAAAATTGCAGAACAGAAGAAAATTCAGTTAATAGTTACAACACACGAATCGAGGTTACTTGATTTCGATTTATTAAGAAAGGACGAAATTTGGTTTGTTGATAAAAAAAAGCAATGGTGCTTCTTCCATTTATTCTTTAGATGAATACAATGCAAGATTTGACAAAAAAATTGATAAAGCTTACCTAGAAGGTAGATATGGCGGAGTACCTGTTTTTACAACTGTCTTTCCTATCGAGAAGCTGTGAAGCCATGAGAATATCAAAGACCTTTGGTGAAAGAAAACATGTATTAATCTCAACAGAGCCTAAAAGAAAATACTTTTTAGCCTACGAGGGAAGCGAAACAGAGCGCCTATACTTTGAAGGCATTCAAGCAAATAAAGATAGATTTGGTATTAATATACTAATTGAAATAGTGCCCATTTTAAGGAGTTTCAATGAAGCTGGATTTAGTCATCCAATACGATTGTTAGCATGTTTGAAGGAATTTCTACTACAAATAAAAAAGGGACAATATAAAATCAATTCTATAATTGAATGTACTATAGACTATCTTAAAGAAGAAAATGTTTTCTTGAATTCTGATTTTTCAGAAGAGAAAATTAGAGATTTTTTAGTTAATTGGTTTATAAGAGAAGGATATTCCTTGCAAGAGGATATATTCACTAACTTGGATGAAATTATTGATAAAGTTGGAAAAAGCCTTTACAAAAAGTACCAATTTGCAATTTGATTAACAATTTAGATCAATATTTCAAAACTCAAACTATTTACTTATGATTCATACTTTGACAGTGTTTGCATTATAGAAGATAGAGACAAACAAAGTTTTAAAGATCTGCAAAGAAGAAGGTTTTTTATTTTTTGTTACAAATCCCTGCTTTGAATTCTGGCTATTGCTTCACTTTTATACAGTTTTTTCTCTTGATATTAACAAACTAAAAGCAAATGAAAAAATTACTTCAAAGAGAAGATATACAGAAGAAGAATTAAGAAAATTAGTGCCTGGTTTCAAAAAAAACAACATACAGTTTCAAGTCTTTGAAAACAAAATAGACAATGCCATAAACAATGAAAAGTTGTTTGCTGAAGATTTATCGGATATAAAATCTTTGGTAGGTAGTAATATTGGCAAACTTATAATTGAATTAAGAAGAAATTGACCAGAAATACTTTTTACAAATTCTCTTGAAACTAAAAAAGACCCATATGATTTCTCACATGAGTCTTTTTTTTAGTTAAAAACTAATTCAAGCTTTTAAAGCTGCTTCTAAAACATCAAGCATACTTGCAAGTTCTTTTGGAAGGTGCTTACCAAACTTAGGATAGTGGTTAGTTCTGATGTCTTCAACTTCTTTGAGCCAACCAGCTTTATCTACAGTTAAGAGTTCCTTCATATCTGCTTCAGAAACACCCTCTGGGCGATCGATAGCATCCAATGCAGGCATAATTCCGATAGGAGTATCAACAGTCTTTGCAACGCCATCACAGCATTCAAATACCCATTTAAGAACACGGCTGTTATCACCATAACCCGGCCAGATAAACTTGCCATTAGCATTCTTACGGAACCAGTTAACATAGAAAATCTTAGGTAATTTTTCTTTGTCATCACAAGCAGCACCTACTTCAATCCAATGCTTGAAGTAATCACCCATGTTATATCCACAGAATGGGAGCATAGCAAATGGGTCACGTCTTACTGTACCAGCTTTAACGTCGAGAGTTGCAGCGGTAACTTCAGAACCAACGATTGAGCCAAGGAATACACCATGATTCCAATCACGAGACATATGAACCAAAGGAATTGTGCTTGGGCGACGACCACCAAAGAGGATAGCTGATACTGGAACACCTTGTGGATCTTCCCATTCGGAAGCGATACAAGGACATTGATAAGCAGGAGCTGTGAAACGTGAGTTTGGATGAGCTGCTGGTTTTTGTTCCTTGTTGCCCTTCTCTTGTACCCAGTCATGACCTGTCCAGTCAACGAGTTTACCAGGAGCATCGTAACCGATACCTTCCCACCAAACATCCTTATCTTCAGTTAAACCTACGTTTGTGAAGATTGTATTCTTGCTAGCTGCAACAAGAGCGTTGTAGTTAGATTGTTCGCTGGTACCAGGTGCAACACCGAAGAAACCTGCTTCTGGGTTAATAGCATAAAGTCTGCCATCTGTACCGTACTTCATCCATGCGATATCATCACCAACAGTTTCAACCTTCCAGTTGTCGATGGTTGGGATTAACATAGCGAGGTTAGTCTTACCACAAGCAGATGGGAATGCAGCTGTTACAAACTTGCTCTTTCCTTCTGGGTTAGTAATCTTCAAGATGAGCATGTGTTCAGCCAACCAGCCTTCGTCTCTTGCAAGAACGGAAGCGATTCTTAATGCTAAGCACTTCTTTCCAAGTAAAGCGTTTCCACCATAACCTGAACCAAATGACCAGATTTCTCTTGTCTCTGGGAATTGTGCAATATATTTGTGATCCATTTCAGCACATGGCCATTTACCACCATCAGTTTCACCAGGTTGTAATGGTTTACCAACTGAGTGAAGACATGGTACATAGTAGCCATCAGCACCGAGAAGGTCTAATACTTTAACACCAACACGAGTCATGATCATCATGTTACAAACAACATAAGCGGAGTCTGTAATTTCAACACCAATTTTAGAAATTGGGCTTCCAAGTGGACCCATTGAGAAAGGAATAACATACATTGTTCTGCCTTTCATACAACCACTGTAGAGACCTGTTAAGGTTTTCTTTAATTCTGCTGGGTCAATCCAGTTATTGGTAGGACCAGCTGCTTCAGCATTAGCTGCTGCGATAAAGGTTCTTTTCTCAACACGAGCTACATCAGAAGGGTCTGAATTAAATAAAACTGAATGAGGTTTTTTCTCTTCATTCAAACGAACACAATACTTCTGCTGAACGCTGAGTTCAATAAGTTCATCATACTGAGTAGCAGATCCATCAGCAAGTACAATTGCATCTGGAGTTGTTAATGCTGCAATCTCATCAATCCATTTTGCAAGCTTTGCATGTTTGATGTCTTTAATTGTCATGAAATTCTCCTTATAAAAACGAAATCAAAAGACTTTCGCTTAATACGTAATAAGATACTTAAAGCGTAACTACAAATTCCATTTTTTGCAAGCATTCATAGTTTATTTCATATAAATTCACGCAATTCCTACCAAAATCGTTGGTATTATTCAGAAAAATAAGTCATTTAATGAAAAATATGTTATTGTAAGTACATGATTGAACTTGCTTTACCCTCTGGCGACTTACAAACCGCCCTTATAGCTTTTAAAAATGGAGCTGATGGTGTTTATTTTGGAATGCGTTCCTTTTCTGCTCGAAAAGGGGCTACAAATTTTTCCTTTGAAGATCTGGCTATCATTAGAAAATATGCACTTGAAAATAATAAGAAGATTTACATTACAGTAAATACCTTGATAGCAGATAACAACTTAGATAAGGTATATGCCCTACTAGCCAAAATTGACTTTTATGGTTGTGATGGTATTATCTGTCAAGATTTAGGAGTTGCCTCCTTAATAAAAAACAGTTTTCCCCGCCTTCCCCTTCATGGATCTACCCAATTAGCAGTTCATACAATAGAGGGTGTAAAAGTTCTTCAAAGCTATGGTTTTGAAAGAGTAGTATTATCAAGAGAATTATCTCTTGAAGAAATAAAGAAAATACGAATTGCATGTCCTGATGTTGAATTAAAAGTATTTATTCATGGGGCACTTTGCTTTGGCTTTTCAGGCTTATGCATGGCAAGCTATCAAAGCTGTAATCGCTCTGCTAATGGTGGAGCCTGTGCACAAATCTGCCGTAACTATTTCACACTTGATGGCACTACAGATTCTAAGTATTACTTTTCCATGACAGACTTAAATGCAGGGCAACTTATTAAGCAATTAGATGAGATGGGAATTGATAGTGCCAAGATTGAAGGCAGAATGAAGAGCAAGGAATATGTGGCCTCCCTTACTCGCTATTACCGCAATATTTTAGACGGTAGAGATACTATTGAAGATGAAGAAGAAGTTAAAACTAATTTTTCAAGAACCTTTTCAACTGGTTACTTTGAATATAAGAAAGACCGTCCTTCTTTAATTGATTCAGAATACTCCTCTCACCGAGGACTGCTAATTGGTGATGTGCTTTATCAAAATGATGATTCTATTGGAATTAGAAGCGAGTACAACTTACATCCTTATGATGGAATTTGTATCTTTGTTCCAACCGCCTCAGGGCGCTTTGTACCTTTTGCTTTCTCCCTACTTCAATTTCATAAAGATGGTGGCTATTATTCAATTAGCATACCAGAGACTCGATACAACTTAACAGGACTAAGAGTTTATAAAACTTCAGATTCCGCTTCCCATGAAAAGGAGATTCACGATCGTCTTGGTAAATATCAAAGACCGGTAGACATTACCTTTACAATTGAAAAAGACCACCTTATTGCCCAATGGGAAGATGTAAAAATAGAAAAAGAGTTTAAAACCGAAGAAGCTAAACAAAAACAAGCGCTTCATGACAACCTTCAAAAGATTTTTAGCGAAGGAGGAGAAGGTCGTTTCACTCTAAACACCCTTAAATTTAACAACAATAGTGAAGTTGCTAATCCTTTCTTACCTCTT
>CAYYEN010000145.1:0-6948 GCA_964470795.1 uncultured Spirochaetaceae bacterium
TCAGTTGTATGCAGCAGGGTCTTAGCCTGATTCATTCTTGCCGCTGTGAGGTATTCGGAGTAGGAATACCCGCTGCTTTTTTTAAAAATCGATTTAAAATAGGATTCGCTGATGCATACTGCATCTGCTACATCTTTTACCGATATTGCCTCTGCAAAGTGCTCATCAATATATTCTTTAGCCTTGTGTACAATATTCTGAGACCGGTTAGTGTGAGAACGGCTTACTATGTTTATGATTTCTTCTGTTCGGGATTTGAGCCATTTGACAATATGTATCCTGCTTCGTATAAGGTCAGACTCTGAAAAAAGTTTTTCACTCACTTCGAGCAGCATATCTGCATCACCGCCTCCGGCAATTGCAGATTCAATCATTGCACCTAAGAGCTCGTAGATGCGTATTTTCAGGAGTTTCTCTGCTTTAACACTGTAGCGGAACAGAAGATCTAAAAGGGTCTCCAAAATCACCTGTGCTTTTTGCCCGTCGCCTATTCTTACTGCAGAAAGAAATGCGCTGCGTTCTTTTAACGGATACTCAACCCTGATAGTGTCATCCTGAAGATCTGTTATATGAATTACTTGCCCGCTTCCTATGGATTTTGCATATTCTACTACATTTACTGCCTCGTGGAATGATTCCTTTATATCTTCAAGACCCGAATAACTTCGCCCTATACCGAAGTCATAGTTTTTAAGCACATCGAGTGTCTGTCTGAGGTATTCGCATATTCTAATAGTTTCACAACGTCCGAAATCCGGACTGCGGGGAATAGAGAGGCATATCCCCAGCATGTCAGTACCCATCGGCATGAGTATGAACTGGTTTTCGCCTCTTATTCTATCCAGAACAACGGAGATTTCTTTTATTAGATTATTTTTCCTGCTTTCTGATTTATCTCCCGTAAAGCTGATATTTGACGGAGATTCTTTGAGAACAATGAAAGTGTTAATATCAGATGGAATATGAAGCAGATTGAGCATTTGCGCTGCTTGCTGATGAATGTGTGAATCTACCGATAAATCCTGAATCAGGTCTTCTTTGATGTATGAAATAATTTTTCCCATTTTTCTTCGTTTATCTTGAATATCCAGCGCAGCTCCGCTTCCCAGAAGAACTACACTTACAAGGGAGCCAATATAATAAATCCACCATTGGTGTACAAGAGCCCCTGCAACGAAGGTGACGGCAAAGATCAGTTTTCCTGTATTAAATATGAAGCTCATTTGACGAATCCCCTTTGTCCGCAGGATTTTTCCTAATGAATCTATAAAAAGAGCAGCAGCTGCGGTGATGTATACGGCATTGGTTACTTCCCTGCCGAAGTAGGGGGCAGCCATATTTGGTGTAACCGAATCGTACACCGCAAAAGTTCCGATTGTAAAAATAACCTCAGAGCCTGTCGTGGTGAGCGTGTTGAAGATACAGTAGAGTATGCCGAGGAGGGTTCCCGGTATAATAAGTTTTAGTACCCCGGACGGCGAGTGTTTTTTCTGTCTGGTAAAATCTGCTGACATCATAATAGGGATGGTGAGGCCGCAAAAGAGAAGGGAGCGTATATTATTAATAACTAAGGGTATGGGATGCGGCCCGGCTAAGATTTGAAGTGGTCTTCCAAACAGAAACAGAGAAAAACTTATAAGAAATATGGAGAAAAAACGCCTGGCAAGCGGATCTGTATCTTCAATAAAAGCAAAATACAGGAAATATAATAAGAGAAGAAAGCCCGAAAGGGCAGGAATAAGAATGTTACCAAAAATCTCAAAAACAGGCATTGTTATGGTAGTATACCATGTAAATACGCAAAACGGCAGGTTTTTTTCTTATTTTATCTGCTTGGAAAGAAATTCGTAGAGGTTTTTACCTTTATCCTGGAGTACTTCTTTGTTAAGAATGAATCCCATATTCTTTCTTGTATAAATAATAAGCATTCCCATGATCCGCAGTACCGACTTAATTTCCCAATAATCGACATGTGAATTCTTATTGCCGGAGGTAACGATCAATTCTTTGCCTGTAAAATCCATGCGCATGTCTTGCGGCATTTTACCGGTAATCTTACGGCATCGCAGGAGAACTAACAGAGGGTGAATAAGGGGGAACAGGCAGATGCCTAAAGCAATAAGCACTCTTATGACAGGTCCTGAACCACCCCAGAATCTGACTGACACCAGAATCATGGAAGCTGTAAATATAACATTTACCACCCCTGTAAAGGAGCGGTAAATATTCATCATGCTTAGAATCCATAGATTTGCAGGTTTTATTTTGTAATTGAAACTGAATTCCATGCTGCTTTTTTCCTATTTAAAGAGAGAAGGTATAAATAAACTGATCGAAGGTATAAACGTAACCAGTAATAAAGCAATGATCATGCATACATAAAAGGGCAGTGTTGCTTTAACCAGTCTCTCTATGGACACCTTACTTACTGCAGAGCCAATAAAAAGCACTGATCCGACAGGAGGCGTGAGGAGTCCGATTCCGCAGTTGAGTACAACCATGATGCCGAATTGTATGGGGTCAATTCCAATGCTTGTAGCAATCGGAAGCAGAATAGGTGTCGTGATCAGGATGATTGGCGCCATATCCATGATGCATCCGAGAACTAAAAGAATCAAATTCAGCATTAGCGCCAAAATTATCCGGTTATCAGTTAATCCTAAAATCGCTTGTGCAGCCAAGGTTGGTACATTTAGTCTGGTTAGTAGAAATCCGAAAATACTGGAGGTTGATATCAGTATTAGGACGATAGATAAAGTACGTACACACTGATCTAAAACTTTCCAGACACCTTTCCAGTTTAATCCTTTGTATATGAAGACGCTTACTATAAGACTGTAGAAAACTGCAATAGCTGCAGATTCTGTAGCTGTAAAAACACCGCCTACAACTCCTACTACTACTATAAGTACAGCCGCAATAGCCCAAAAAGATACACCAATTTGTTTTACTAAATTGATAAAACTGAACTTTTTACCTTTGGGGTATTTTCTCCGTACAGAAATTATATAGGCGCCGATCATTAGGGTTCCTGCAAGAATTGCAGCAGGAAGGTAGCCTGCTAGAAATAAGCTTCCAATAGAGATTCCTCCGGCTGTTGTTGCATAAATAACCATGTTGTGGCTTGGCGGAACAAGGAGCCCTTCACACGAGCTCGTAATGGTTACTGCTGCTGAAAAGTCGTCATCGTATCCCTGATCAACCATCATAGGAATCATTATGCTTCCAATTGATGCAGTGTCTGCAGCTGCGGAACCGGAAATACCTCCGAAGAAGTAGGAGGCGACAATATTAACCATAGCCATACCGCCCCGCATCCATCCGACACAGGCGTCTGCCAGAGCGATTAATTTTTCCGAAATACCGCCTGAACCCATAAGGTAGCCCATCGTTATAAAGAAAGGAACCGCCATAAGGCTGAACGAACTTATTCCTTTTACCATCTGCTGTGCAACCGTTGTGAGAGGTAGTCCCTGATAAAGCAGGCAAAGAATCGAAGAAAGCGCCACTGCATAGGCGATTGGAAAACGTAATAAAATGAAGATGAAAAAGGTTCCGAGCAGAACCAGGATTGCAATACCGTCAGCACTCATTTTTCAGAACCCTCCCCGAGAACAAGAATCTTAATTTGGTCGTAAAGTGTTTCAATTTCAAAAATTACCATTGCTGCACCTGCAAGCGGAATAGGCAGGTACATCCAGAACCGGGATACAGAGGGCATGCTTACATAAAATCCCCGGGATCCGAGTTTTCTGGCGTATTCCCAGCCGACGAAGATCATGACAAAACCCAGGATCATAACGGCACTGTCGGAAATAAGGTCCAAAACAGCAAGTAGTTTTTTTGGCAGGTATCTGTCAAATGCTGTCATTCGTATATGAGATTTACTGCGGATAGCTAAAGCTGCAGATAATACCGCCATATAGGCCATGCACGAAAGAACAACTTCCTCGCTCCATGCCGGGTCGGGTATAAAGGAAACAAATCTTCCTGCAACAGCCATTGCTGTAATAACAATATCTGCTATCAGCAGAATTTTACAAACAAAAAGAACTGTTTTATCAACATGATCATAGAACGGCTTTATTTTATCCATGCTGCGAAAAAAATCTTTCATGGTAACTCCTCAATAAACATACATAAGGCACAGGGATGTAATTCCTTGTGCCCGTTCTTGTGTCAATTTTTCATCTTAGCGTATGTCTGATTTAACAACCATACGAAAAAGATTTTTATTGCATATCGAGAATTTGCTGATACAAGGCTGCGTTTTTGGCGCTGGACTCTTTTATAATAGCAGCACATGCTTTCTGCCAAGGTGTTACGTCTTTTACTTCAACAACAACAGCTCCGTCGGCTGCAAGCTGTTTTAGTACATCCTGTTCTGCACCTTCAGAGAGTTCTCTGTTATATTTTGAAGCGATTTTTCCAGCCTCAATGATGGCATTCTGCTGCTTCTCAGATAACTTTGCCCATGCTTCATCGGTAATAATAACCTGAATCGCACCCAGAGTATGACCATCGAGGATCATGTAAGGAGCTACTTCATTGAATGCCTTTGCTTTGTAATTGGCAATCGGCTGTTCTGCAGCATCAACAACACCAGTCTGAAGAGCTGAATACAGTTCGTTGTAGCTTACAACAGTTGGAGAAGCTCCGAGACCTTTTACCATACCATTCATGATGGGATCGTTAGAAACGCGGATTTTCATTCCTTCCAAATCCTTCATGCTGTTTATGGGTTTGTTTGAAAAGAAATGTCTAAAACCTTCTTCGCCGTAGAAAAGACCCCGTACTCCGGTACCGTTTTCATACGGTTCCAGAAGGAATTCCGGGGCAAGTTTACTGTCGGCAAATTTCCAGAAATGGTCTCTATTGGCAAAAGTATAAGGAATGGAAAGAAGCTTTGATTTTTCCCCGCCGTAACTGGTCAGCGCGAAAGCCGAGATTCTCGACATGTCGATTGTACCGCTTCCTCCGAGCATTGCATCAAGAACATCCTGTTCTGCACCCAGAACACCGTTAGCCTGAATATTGAGTAGAACGGTTCCTCCGGAGAGTCTTTCCACCTCTTCTTTGAATTTTGCTCCGGTTTTACCAACTATGGAATCCATAGGGTTTACCTCTGCATACACGAGGGTTACTGTTTTTTCGCTGCCTGCAGCAGATGTCTCAGTATCTCCCTTTCCCTTGGCCGTCAGTAAAGACAAGGCCAGAACCATCGTTACAAGAACCAGCAGGTACTTTTTCATAAAAACTCCTTTGGGTTTTGCTGCGCTGTCAAAATTGTGTAATCACACAGCAAAGTATACCTCATTGTATGTGTGCCTTGGATAATCTGCTCTTTGAAAGATCTTGAAAATTATTTTCATTGTACTATACTAGTATGCAAATGTACTTTAATCTATTGAATTGTACTTTTGTAACATTTTTTTGCTTTTGTATGGAATTTACAAGATTTTCTGCTTTAATTTCAATACATGTTCTGTTATTATCAGCTTGCGTGTAGAACTTAATACTGCATTGCACAGACTTATAATTATACACAGTATATACCTGTTTGGTGCTGTTGAGATGCTTGTTTTTTTTAAGGAGGGTAAGCTGTATGTTTAAGAAATTTATTACTCATGCTGAAATGAAAGAAGAGATTATTGAAGGCAATGTTGTTAGACGGATCTATACAGGTCAAAATATGCAGGTTGTTGAATACCGCTTTCCTGCGAATAAGGTATTTCCTCTGCATTCGCATGAAAAACAGGAACAGATGGGCTATCTTGTTGAAGGTAAAATGGGTTTTTCAATCGGCGGCGAGAAAAGAGACCTTCTTCCCGGACAATGGTATCATGCTCCTGTCGGTGTTGAACATAATGCCTGGACCTATGATGAACCTTCCATCCTTTTAGATATTTTTTCACCGCCTAGAGAGGATCTATGCTGAAACACAAAGAGAGTGAAAACAAAGCTCGTATTCACCTTGGCATTAATCCTGTTATTGATATAGTTTTAGCAGCCTTCTTTTTTTCAAGCAGCGGTATATGGACTAAGTTATCAGGTCAGGACGCCTTTGTTCTTTCTTTTTTTAGAGCCTTTATACCGGTTCTTTTTATTGGTATGCTGAATATCAGAAAATCATCTCATTTCAAAATTATTCATAAGCCAAATACATGGCTGATTCTTGCATCCGTGTTGAATGCCGTTCGCAGTCTGCTTTTTTTTCAGGCGTTGATACTCACCGACATAAGTAAAGCTGTAATAATGCTCTATTTATGGCCGGTTTTTGTTATGGCTTGGAATTTGATTCTTAAAAAAGAGAAAGCTACGTTCATGAAAATTCTCTTTATAGTAATGGCGTTTTCTGGAATTGTAATTATCTATCTTGATAACTTTCTGTCACAGACGATTATTCTGAATGATATATATGGTATGAGCATAATGATGTTAAGTTCCTTAATTTATTCATTGACTATCATACTATTTAAAGAGCAGGGGAAAACACGTGATCATTATGAAATAACATTTTATCAAAATTTGGCGGCTGTACCTCTTTTCTTTGCGGGTGCGTTAGTACGATTTGTGCTGGTTCCCGAATCTTTTGCTTTACTAAGTATGAGCGGAATCGGATTTGCCTGTCTTAATGGGCTCATTCCGGGAATTTTCGGCTTTTTATTGTATTTTAGAGGGATGAATAGAATGGAATCCAGTAAAGCGGGGCAGTTAGCATATTTAGAAGTAGTTTTCACGGTTATAGCCGGAATCATTCTTTTTCATGAGTCTCCGGGATTCAGTTTTTTTATTGGGGCGCTTCTAATCGTCTCGGCAGCTGTAGGACGTACTTTTATACGTAAATAAAAAAACCGGCAGAAAATCTGCCGGTTTAGAGTGTTCATTTTGCACTTAGGCAGAATGTTTACATACCAAGAATTGCTCTGTTGAATGCATAGTCAATAG
>CAYYEN010000146.1:0-6916 GCA_964470795.1 uncultured Spirochaetaceae bacterium
CTAAAGAAAGAAAGTACTCGAGAACTTGGTTTTCAGCATCATCGTAATCCATGATAATTCTGTCATATTGATAGTTTTTAGTATTGTTGTTGATAACAAGTACATTACAACTTATACCTTTGTAGCTTTCAATCTCTTCATCGGTATAATTACCAATTAACAATATTCCATCAGCCTTTATGAGCGTTTCAAGTGCTTTAAATTGCATATTGAATTCAGTACCGATGTTGTTAAGTAGTGGAAAAAGCGACGGGGTATAGTCGGGACGAAAGATAGGTTTAATTCCTAAAGCAATGGTATAAAGGCTTTCTTCTTGAGCTCTTCGAAGGCGAGGGGGAAGGTATGCTTGGTTTTGAGCTTCTTCTAAGATGCTGTTTTTTATAGTAGAAGTTACACTAAGAGTTTTGTCATTGTTAAGCACTCTTGAAACTGTAGTAATTGAAACATTACATTTTTCTGCTATCGATTTCAAACTGGCCATCTTTTCCTCGTTAGCGTTACGATAGCATGGGGTATTTGCTTTGTCAAATAATATAGTAAAATTTAGTAAAAAATTAACTATTATTTTACAATAATTTTATTAACAGAATATAGAAAGGGTGAAAAAAAAGGGCTATAGTACGCTATGAATAAAAATAATGTTATTGTTTCACGTGTTTTAGCTGTTATTACTATGATTATTTGGAGTATCACCTTTGTTTCAACTAAAATACTTTTAGACTTTTTTTCTCCAACCGATCTCCTACTAGTACGTGTTATAATAGCATTAGCCTTTAGCGAAATCATTTCACCTAAAATTCAACCTTTTATGGGATGGAAAACAGAGTTGTTTTGTGTTCTTACAGCGCTTTCTGGCGTTGGACTTTATCAACTGGCAGAAAACTATGCACTCAGTTTTACCAGTGCCAGCCAAGTTTCAGTAATTGTATCAACCGCACCTCTTTTAACTATCTTAGTAGCAGTAATCTTAAAGAAGATAAAAGCTCCTTCTTTTAACTATATTCTTGGATTTTTATTAGCAATCGGGGGAATAAGCATTATTTGCTTTCAATCTGGTTTTGGTCACACTTCTGTTAAAGGACTTTCTTTAGCTTTCTTAGCTGCTCTTTGTTGGGCAATTTACTCTTTTGCGTTTGGAAAAGTGGTAAGTTTGGGAGTAGAGGATAGAACAATAACTAAACGTATGTTCTTTTATAGCATTCTCTTCTTAATTCCTTTCTCTCTTACAGATGGAAACGCTATTGATTATTCTTCCTTTTTAAACTGGAAAGTAATTGTGAATATGCTATTTTTAGCAGTTGTTGCACAAGCCACTGCCTTTTTGTTGTGGAATAAAGCGCTTAAAGGGCTTGGTGCAATAGAGGCTAATATTTATATCTATTTAGTACCCTCCATTACCGCTCTTTTTAGTGTTCTAATACTAGGAGAACCTTTTACCATGTTCTCATTTGTAGGAACTGTTCTAGTTTTGGTAGGATTATGCTTTTCTGATTCCTCCATAGTTGAAAGAATTAAGAAAAAGTGGTTAGCTAAAAGTGGTATAAAGTAGTACACTATACTAAATGATATTTTTGGGAGGAAATTACTAATGAAACCAACTCTTTTAGTTCTTGCTGCAGGTATGGGAAGTCGTTATGGCGGAGTAAAACAATTCGATGCTGTAGGCCTTCATAATGAAACCTTACTCGATTTTGGAGTATATGATGCATTGAAATCTGGTTATGATAGGGTAGTATTTATTATCCGTAAAGATATTGAGAAAGATTTCAGAGAGCGTCTTTTTGATCGTATCGCTCGCAATATGGATGCAGATTATGTTTTCCAAAGCAGAGAAGCTTTGTTAACACCTGAGCAAATTGAAATTGCTAAAGACCGTAAAAAACCATGGGGTACAATTCATGCGTTATTATGTGCAAAAGATGCAATTAAAGCTCCTTTCACAGTTATCAACGCTGATGACTATTATGGTCGTTCCGCTTATCAGACAATGGGCAAATACTTAACAGATTTACCTGTTGATAGCACCAAACATGCAATGGTTGGTTATGTTCTTGCTAACACAATGTCCCATTCTGGTTCTGTATCAAGAGGTATCTGTTCTGTTAAAGACGGTATGCTTTCAGATATGGTTGAGAATACTAAGATTGAATACACTGCAGATGGCGGTATCGTATCCCACTATGAAGGACAAGATATTGCTTTAACTGGTAACGAAATCGTTTCCATGAACTTCTTTGGTTTCACACCTAAAGTTTTTGATAGCTTCGTTCCTTACTGGTATGATTTCATCAAGAATAACGTAACAGCAGAAAAGGCTGAAAGTTTACTTCCTAATGGTGCTGGTAAAATGGTTAAGGATAAAGAAGGTACAATTACTGTTCTTAAGAGTGCTGAACGCTGGTTCGGTATGACTTATCCAGAAGACAAGAAAATTGTATGTGATGAACTTGCTCTTAAGATTAAAGATGGTTATTACCCAGAAAAACTTTGGACTAAATAAGGTAAAAGTAATTAATACAATAAAAGGTAGCTTAAACGGCTACCTTTTTTAGTTAATCTTGCGTGACATCATTTTGGCTAGAGTTTGCCATCTTTTCAATTGAAGTATAACCTTCTCCCAGTACATGATAGGTTTCTTGAACTACCATGAATGCTTTCGGGTCTATCTTATGAATAGCGCGAGTTAAGATAGAAATAGAGCGATTAGGAATTACAGTCATTATCATCGGTTTTGATTCTTTAGTATAAAGCCCTTTAGCATCTAAGATAGTACCACTTCTATCGAGGTCGTTGAGAATAAAATTACCTATTTCTTCTAGATTATCTGAGATGATATAAACAGTCTTAGCATAGTTAGTGCCCATAGATAACAACACCTTATTTATAGTTACAGTGTTGATAAAACAGAAGATTATTGCATATAAAGCAGATTCAATTCCAAAGATAAAGCCAGAGGCTAGAATGATAACTCCATCGACAATGAAGAAGGAAGTTCCCATGGTAATGTGCGTATAGCGGGCAAGAATTTGAGCAATAATATCAGTTCCACCGGTATTAGAGCCAGACTTCATCACCAGTCCCATACCAATACCACTCAAAACCCCTCCATAAAGACAACTGAGCCAAATAGAAATATCTTTAGAGTAGTCTAAAATACCTCCATAGCCTAAGGCTTTACTCCAAAGGGTAGTAAATAGTGATAACAAGAGGGAACCTAATAAAGATTTTATCCCATATTGACTTCCAAAGAACTTCACACCAATTAAGAATATGGGAATAGATAAAACAAGGATTGATAAACCTGTATCTATTTTAAACAAGTGGTATAAAATGGTAGCAATACCAGATACTCCGCCTGGTGCAATCTTAGCTGGGGTTGAAAAGACTGCAATAGAAAAACTGACTATAGCTGAACCCAGAACAATATAGGTAAGATCGATTAATGTAAGTTTATTCTTTTTCATATTTTACTCGGTAACTTTGTCTCTTCTGTTCTTAAGGCTGAAAGCAATTCTTCAGGATTGTTAGCAACTAAAAGGGAGGACCTAATTGCAGTGCTCATAAACCCTTTTTCTGTTGCCTCATCTAAGAATTTAATCAAGGTATCATAAAAAGAGTTGAGGTTATAAAGCACAATGTTTTTCGTATGAAGACCGAGTTGCTTCCAAGTATAGATTTCAAAGAACTCTTCAAAGGTTCCAATCCCTCCTGGAAAGATTACAAAGCTATCTGCAAGATCAAACATCTTCTCTTTTCTCGAATGCATATCTTCCGTTATGATTAACTGAGTGTGGACTTCTTTTAGCTTTACACTTGGAACATCAAAGAGCTTTGGTAATACGCCAATAACTTCACGGTCGTAGTTTTTAAAAGTTTCAGCTATCTGTCCCATAAGACCGCGATAACCACCACCATAAACTAAATCATAATTGTTATTCGCTAGCGTTGCTGCTGCTTGTATGGATAAAAGTTTATAACTTTCATCATTTCCAAAAGTAGAGCCACAAAAAATTGCTATTTTTTTATTCATGGCTCTATTATAGGAAAAATTATCAAATACTTCTACACCTTAGATTAGAGTATAACTTCTACCTCGACAGAGCTTCCTTTTACTCCTGGATATATAGTTTTTACTTCTTTGCCGTCTACTGTAAGTTTACTTACGCCACTTTGTTTATGCTTTGGATTCTTAATTGTAATATTGTAGGTGGTTCCTCTCCAAATTCTTTTCACCTTTACTTCTTCCCAGGTATGTGGAATTACAGGATTGATAGTAAGACTTTCATACTCAGGCTGGAGGCCTAGAAGGTGATGAGTTGTTGAATAATAAGCCCAACCTGCAGAGCCGGTAAGCCAAGGATGGCGAGCTCTTCCGTAGGCTGTGTGATCTGGTCCCATAATAAATTGGCAGTAAGAGTAAGGCTCAGCTTGTCTTATCTCAATAATATCGTTTTGAGAAGCAGGACAGAGTAGGTGGTAGTATTCAAAGGCTTTGTCTCCTTTACCAAGTTTTGTTAAAGCTGACCAAACCCAAGGATTTGAGTGACTAAAGATAGAACCGTTTTCTTTAACGCCTTTATAAACACGAGTTACAAACCCTATTTCATCATTGGGGGTTGAAAAGGAAGGGGCATTGAGGCGTAGTCCATATTTAGTTTTTAAATAACTATCAATTGCGTTTAACGCTTTTTCACTTTGTTCTTTACCCCCTATTTGGGAAAGGACTGCCCAAGCGTTGGATTCTAGATGTACTTTACCTTCGGTGTCTGTAAAGGAGCCAATCTTCTTGCCAGATTTTGTGATACCTCTAATATACCATTCTCCATCCCAAAGTACTTCTTGGGTAATCATTTCAAGTTCTTTTTTCATTGAAAATGCAGTTTTAAGGTCTTCTGTCTGGTTTTTAAGCTGAGCAATTTCAATAAAGGAGGTTAAGGCATGATAAAGAAGGAAAGTGGATAAACTTGATTCTCCTCCACCTAAATTTAGGCAGTCATTCCAGTCCGCTCTCAATCCTTTAACAACACCATCTTCTCCTCTTTCTTTATAAGAGAACTCAATAATACGCTTCATATGCTCATATACAGTATCGACAGAGCCTTCTGCATAGTTAACCTTTAAGTCGAAGAAGGATTTATCGCCTGTTTCTTTGACATATTCAGCAATAGTTGGGATGAGCCAGAGTGCATCATCTGAGCATGCATCTTTAATTGTGTGGATTAAATCTTTCTTATTAGGCTCAGGTTTGACGGTAGGGGATACAAACCCAATATTAGGTTTTCTCTCTGGATCAAATAATTCGGGCTCGAATAGATGAAGCCCATAACCTGCTTCAGTCAGTCCTCTTAAAAGTTCAATTATGCGCTTTTTACTCTGAACTGGGTTTGTATGAATTGTGCACATTGCATCTTGTGCGGTATCTCTATAGCCCAGTCCTGTTCTTCCTCCCACTTCAATAAAGGAGGAAAAGCGAGAAAAGGTAATATTTGTTTCTGCTTGATATAAATTCCAAAGATTAATCATTGTATTCATATCTTCATCAGGCGTTTTTACTTGAAGATTATTCAGCTTTTCTTGCCAAAAGGTTGCAAGCGCTTTAAAAGACTCTTCAACTTTATGAGCAGTATATTTTTGTTTGATTTCCAACCCTTTTTCTCGGTTTCCAACTCCTAAAAAGAAGT
Source organism: uncultured Spirochaetaceae bacterium (assembly GCA_964470795.1). Lineage (GTDB taxonomy): Bacteria > Spirochaetota > Spirochaetia > Sphaerochaetales > Sphaerochaetaceae > Bullifex. The sequence goes on from CAYYEN010000146.1 coordinate 5,682, forward strand.
TAACTTCAATCTCTTGGCCTGGTTTTAGTGTATAGTCCTTTTGTAATACTCCCACATGATTACCACCAAGCTCTGTACCTCCTTGAAGCCCTTTTTCAAGACCTATAGGATTACTCTCGCTGTGATGAGCGCCGATAAAGTTTTCTGCCATTGTTTCAAAGGAGTCCGGGGTAAAAGAGGAAGTAAAGTAATGAAAACTGGTAGGGTCATAAAAGCCATCAATTTCAATTACACCATCTTTATAAGAAGAGCCTTGGGAGTATAAACTCATTTGAAAGTTCTGGTTATCGATTTCAATTTGATTAAAAGAGAAGGCGCAATAAGAATAGAGGCTCAGAGTTCTTTCCTTTGTGGAGTTGTTCTTTAGTTTTACTGCCCAAATTTCACATTCTTCTCCTTGAGGAATAAAGAGAGTATATTGAGCTTTTATTTGCTTGTAGTCACAAAGGTAGGTATTATAGGAGAGTCCAAAACGGGTCTCATATTTGGCTTTATCTAAAGATTTACAAACGGGGTCATACGTAAGGCTCCAGTAATCACTGTCTTCTTTATCTTTAAGGTATAAATAGTGTCCCGGACGATCTTGTGCGTTGGGTATAAAGCGTGTGATACGGTGATGCTCGGCAGAGTCGTGCCACATATAGCCACCTGCATTTTGATTTAACACCGCCCCGGTCTTTTCTGTTCCCAGATAATTGGTCCAAGAATAGGGAAGGGATAAGTCGTTTATAACATATTCCTTTTTTAAATTATCAAAATAACCGTATTGCATATATATCTCCTTTTGTATTTGTTCATTGCTTGTACAAATTAAATTATATCATATCTTTGGAAATTTGGAAGAAAAAATGTAATCTTTATTTTTGTTTGTTGTTATATTATTAAATAGGTATAATTTTTTTAAATTGAATGGTATATTTATTATAGAAGTTGATGATTAATAATAATTATTTTCTTCATATGAGGAGTTTAATATGAACTTTTTTAAGAAAGCATTGATTAGTTTGCTGATTGTTTTGTTTGTTGCAATTATTCCAGTAGTTGCTGCAGTTAATGTTACTTGGGAATGGTTGCTTGATGATATGGATGTAAATTATTTCAGATATCAATTAGAGGGTGAATTAGACAATGCCTGGACAGTAGTTCCTAGTTCTGTAACTACTTTTGAATTAGCTAATGTAGATGGGAGCATAGAACATACCTTATATTTGCAACAATCTTATGATGGTAAGAAT
>CAYYEN010000147.1:0-6906 GCA_964470795.1 uncultured Spirochaetaceae bacterium
ATATCAGGATCACCCAACAACATATCTATTTGAAACTCAATGAGTTGACCTATTTTCTTTGATGGTTTAAGATTAAACATTTCCATTAAAGCTTTACCTGCAAATAAAGGTTCAACTGTTTTTTTTAAAAACCTATCAGATTCAATACCAGATCTTAAGTCTCTTAAAAATGATACTCTATCACGATTAGATTTTCTTCTATCAACATCAGCTATACATAGATCTAAAACAAATAACATTGAGTCTTTACCGTGGGTATTAATTAATCTTCTTACAGTCTTTACTGTTATGACTTGATCAATATCCATATGTAATCTTACAGCTAATGAAATTAAATCGATTTCTTTATTTGTAAATCTAAAAGTTTTCATAAACTTTACTACAAGCTTTTCAGATTCGAATTGGTGTCCATGAAAATTAACTTTACCATCAACAGTGTTAGCACTGTAAACCTTACCAAGATCATGGAATAAAGCAGCCATCTTATGGTTTGTAGTGTTCTTTGAGTGGTTAAGTACTGATAAAGTATGGTTCCAAATGTTTTTATTACTGTTGACACCATCCATTTTATCAAATTCTGGCATTAAAAATCCTAAAATTCCTGTATCCTTAAGTAACTTAACACCAGCACCGTTTTTTATTACTAAAATTTTTAAAAATTCATCTCTGATTCTTTCTCTAGAGATAAATTTAAGTTTATGAATATTGTTTTTTAATGAATTTAATGTATTAACTTCAATATCAAACCCTAAACGAGCTGCAAATCTTACTGCTCTCATGATTCTTAAAGGATCATCATGGAACATCCAGTCAGGATTTGAGCAGCTTCTGATTAACTTGTTATTAATATCATCAACACCACCCAACAAATCAATCAGTTCCATGGTTGAAATGTTGATTAATAAAGAATTTACCGTAAAGTCACGGCGTTTAGCATCATCCAACAATGATGCTGCAGTCACTTTAGGATTTCTTGATCCTGTGGTGTAGATTTCAGATCGACAAGGAGCAATTTCTACTTCTACACCGTCAATAGTAAGTTTAACAATTCCAAACTCACTAAAATTATATACTTCTGAACAGTCGAATCTTGACTGTAAAAAAGTAGAAAGTTCAAATGCTGAATTAATGTGTCCCTCAACACATAAATCAAGATCTGAACTATATTTATTCATAATTGAATCACGAACAAAGCCACCAACAATAAAAACATGGTTTTCAAACGGTGTACCATTAATACTGTTTTTAATGTTGTTGATTAAAGCTTTCATTGTTCGTAACTCCTTTATTTTTATTTATATATATTATAGCATCCAATTAAAAAAACCTGTAATATATTTCAATTACAGGTTTAGTTTTAATAATTATTTATTTATTTTTTAATTTTAATTATTTTACCATGGTATGGCTCACCATGGATATAGCCTTCATCCATGTCAAGGGTACCAACTGATAATACCCAAATCGCTTGAGGAAAATTAAATTTATTAGTATCGATTTTACCCACTAAAGTGTGGGTAATTTCATCAGCGTCCTTTGTCCACCACCATTCCTGGTCGTGGAACATACGTGCTATAGTTTCAAATTCTAATTCAATTGTAAAGACTTCATCTTCAGGAATTTCCTGAAGATCTACATCGATCATATCGATAGGATAATCTGTAGTTATTTCGCCATGAACTAGACCCCAACTACCATCATCATTGTTATTACCGACTCTAATTGAGTCGATCCTAAAAGTCATGTCGTCTCTGATGATGTTTAAATAAGTTTTTTCATTGTATTTAACACCATTTAATTCAGGCTCCCACCAGTCCATATTTAAAAAGTTATATATTGTTTTAAAGTCGTCTGATAACTCAAAAAACAAATTTCCATCTTCCATCCAAACGTCGTCTAACAAGAATCTTGTGCCATCTTCCTTTACCAGTGTGTAAGTAGTATTAGTTTTCATTTTGTAACCTCTTTCTATATGTTTTTTATTTATATATATTATAACATCCATAATAAAAAACCTGTAATATATTTTTAAAAAAGTTAAAAAAAATGGTGGGTCTATTAAATTAAACCCACCATCATTATATTTAATATTATTACTAAACCTTGAATATACTACCTTCAAATGGTTCAGTTGTAAAACCTTCAATATTTTGATTAAGGTAATCAACATGATTAATTTGCTTTATATAAAACTCATTATCTACTTTAATTAGTTCAGCAACAAACCCACCAAATTCATCATACTGGCTAACTTGTACACCTTCACCAGCAAATTCATAAATTAATTCTGGATCTATATATTTTAAGTATATATTTGTATGGATCATCAATCAAATTAATACTGATTACTTCATGTGTACCATGTTCAGTGGTTTTTATATAAATATTATTCATAATTAAAAACCTTCTTTTTTACCATACAACACATATCTATCAGATCTATCGAAATCATCTGAGAATGTACCGTCTGGTGCTGTCATCCCTACAATGTAATATTTTGCCATGGTTTGACGATCAAATGATAAATCTTGTTCAATTATCAAGGTATAGTAGCCTGGTTCAACAAAAAATTCCTCAGGTTTAAAGCCTTTACTTACATTATAATTAATCGCATTAAAAAAACAATAGCGATCTATCATGATCTCATATTCATTCTGATTGATACTAACAGGCTGGTAGTCGTACCCGTTGATGTTGATTGTAATGTCATTTGTTTTCATTTGTAACCTCCATTAATAATATTTTTATATATATATTATAGCATCCATATTAAAAAACCTGTAATTTATTTTAAATTAATTATAAACAAGGCTTGTTTTCCCAAAACTAACACACTGTTTCTCGATTTACAAATTCTGTTGTGTATTCTGATTCAATGTTACCACAAACACTATCTTCTTCATGTAAGGACTTTCCATCACCATTAATAATCCATTTACAATTACAACAGTTCTTATTATTCTATTTTTCTTTTATTATATCAAGGGCAAATTTGCCTGTTTTTACATCTACAAATTTAACATTAAACTGTTTTTCAAAAAATTCCATAAAGCTTTTTGAATTTATACCCATATTTCTATTATATCTCCTTTTTAATAAACTAATTTAAATACCTTAAAGCCTATATCAAGATTATCTTTACCTGTCTATTTTTTAATCTTCTCCCCTGCCCGACGAATACGCTCTTTGCCTATCTCGCAAATATTCTTATAGCCAGCCTTATAGGCTTCGGATTTTTCATCAGTTTTTTCGGGGAGTTGAACCATAATAAACTTACGGTTACCACCGTCTTCAGCATTGAGCTGCATAATTGCATGAGCAGTGGTTGAAGAGCCAGAGAAAAAGTCTAAAACCACAGAGTTTTTATCTGCACCTAAATCCAATAAAAATTTCAATAACCCTGTTGGTTTAGGATTGTCAAATAGCAGATGTCCAAATATCTCCTTTAATTCACGTGTTCCTTCTTGATTTGAGGAAACTTTATCAAGCCAAGTATTTGCTAATACTCCTTCAGCCATCTTTTCCGATAAAAATAACTTATATCGTGGTTTCCCCTTTCCACCACGTGGGAATACAATCCTATTATCTGAATATAGTTTATTATATGTTTCCTTTTTAAACCGCCATTCCTCCGTTATTGTTTTCCCCGTTGGTGTGACTATAGAATAAACTGCACCCCCTATATTCGTACAAGGCATTGTTGTGTAAACACCGCGAGGATCATTATCTGGATTTTTATATTCCCCCTCATCAATTGAAGGTGTCACTTTATTTAAAATATTTCCGAATTTCTTTGCATATATAAGTACATACTCATGAATTGGCGAAATGTTTTGAGATAGATTAGCTTGGCTATCTCGACGCTTCCTTACACAGTTTGCTACAAAGTTATCTTCCCCAAACACCTCATTACAAATCTTCTTTAGATTTTCAATTTCATTATCATCTATACTAATAAAGACAACTCCATCATCTGTGAGCAAGTTTCTTGATAGTCTCAGCCTTGGGTACATCATCGAACACCAATCAGAATGAGATAACTTATCTTTATATATAAACTTTTTCCCTGTATTATACGGCGGATCTATATAAATCATCTTGATTTTATTATTATACTATTCTTGTAGTAACTTTAAAACCTCCAGATTATCACCCTCAATATATATATTCTATGTAGTATCATAGTCTTTACTCTATTCTTTACACTAAACCAACTTACCAATTGGCGGTGTTTCTGAATTTAATATTGATTGTTTTTTACCATTCCAAGTAAAATTATAATATTCTTTTTCAAAAATATTATCCTATCCAAATATGTTTTTAAATAACTAAAGATCAATCTTACCGTCTTCATTAAACACCTCAGGTAAAATTGATCTTAATTTCTATATGTTTTTTAAATTATTGTTCAATTTTTATTAAATCTCCTTTTTAATATTTAATATTTATTTTTGATGGTATGTTAGATAATGAACCTCTTATTGGATCTGTGTCAAAACCTTTAATATCAATTGATATTTTATTGGATGGATAAATACATTCAATCGAATAAAAAACATTATGGTATGCTGCTTCACATAAAGCAATATATTCATCATAACGTTGATCAACTTGTACATTGTCACCAGCAAAGTCTTTTAAATGTTCTTTTTTGATGAGTACTCTGAACATTGAGTCACCATCATGAGCATTGGTTCTATCAATAACCTTATATGTGCCACGTTCACTATTTAAAAATACTTGTGTTTCCATTTGTAACCTCCATTTTGTTTTATTTATATACATATTATAGCATCCATATTAAAAAACCTGTAATATATTTTAAAAATAAACAAAAAAAAAAGACACCCAAAAAGAGCGTCTTTTCTTTTACACACATACCTAAATATATACGTGATAGTCGATTATATTAGTCCCAATTTATTTTAACTATGTTAAAAGCCCTTTCTTATTATTAGGTATAATGCTATCACTATGTGTAAATTAAACATATAAAGATTCAATCGTCGATTCGGATTCAACCTACTACTACTATACGTCCTATTCATCAAGCTATCCGCAGTGATCAATATCAACTGCAACTAACTTGCCAAATTTAAATATACCGTTTTTATAGGTACAGTTAAATTTCTATCTAAATATATACACTGCACCAAACTACTATAACTACTATCTTTCAACTTCAAATAAATGTGTAGGGGCAATGCCAAATTTACTTGTTATTAAAAAATAAATTTTATCATTGTTGTCATATAACTATGTGTACGAGGGGTTTAGCTATTGGTAAAAAATTAAATGTTGATTCTATTCATTGATTACATCAGATATATCACCAATGTAATACGTACCAGCTGATAAAGTCTTTTTCATAATATTTATTTTCCTTAAAGTCTTAACTCTCAATGCTATACGGTGTTAGCTACTATAAATTAAATAAAGCATATGAAACTGTATTAGCTTTAACATATTTCTATTGTAGTTTAACCAGCTATAATACCTAATCAACATATTTTGAATGTGATGGAACCTGACACATAGCAGACCATTTCCCAACAACTGTAGTCTATCTACCCTAATTAGCTCTATGGAAGTTACATCCAAACATACCCTTCTATTTTGTTTTTACATCAAAATCTAAAATAGCATCCTTATTATTGTCTCTTAAAGCCTAACATGGACTAACTTGTACTAAAGCAGGTTTACCCTTATGTAACCCACGAGCCCACAATGCTTTATGATATCCACAGGCTAATATTCCTGTACCCTTCTCATTGATAGGTTCCAACAAATAGTCTTTTCCTGGATCTGTTGTTGCTTTAAAAGCTAATATATGTCTTTTATTGTTAGGATCAGTATAACATACACCTATAATATCATCAAAACTGTTAGGTGTTCTATTTGTATTTCTAATTCCAAACATATTTAAATCGTATGGTGTTTCAAACCATCTTTTATATAATTTACTTACAGTGTATTTAATTTGCTAATAAGTTAAATCTGATGGTTGTGGTATAGTTTTAATGACAGGTGTTGTAGTTGTATTATCAGTTATAATATTATCGGTTGTAGTAGTTGTAATATTATCGGTTATAATATTATCAGTTTTATTATTAGTATTACTCATTTTTTGTAATAGCTCCTTTAAAAATTCTAATATAATTACTAAAATTTTCATAAACTACCTCCATTTTTAAACAAATCTTTACCAAATAAGAATTTACTAGCATTAGGTAATATCTATTTAATTAATTTACACATTTGATCTGAAAGCTCTTTAATCTACCATTGAGCGTGTTTATCAGATCTTAATCTTACAAAATGATATAGCTAACGTAAATTTAATTTCATTAATACATTAACACTATGAGCATTAGTTAAACAATAATCACCTAAACATGGTTTAACTTGTTCAAGCTTCTTAGCTAATACATTAGATAATTCCATCACTTCATTTATTTCTTTATACATATCAAAATAAACTAATAGCGGTGGTGTAATGTATGACGAATTATATTTTGATTTAAATATAGATAACATTCTATGACGTTTTAATTGTCCATAACAAGCCGAACTCATATTCATCTAAACTGTTAAGTTACACATCTAAAAAGCTCTTGGTAATGTATGATGAGGTTTTAAACCTTCAAATATTTTTAAATATGCTGTTGTAAACTAATCTATAGACATTGTTTCAACTACACTACTAGCTTTTCCATAAGATAAACCACACTAATCTATTAAGTAAGCTTTTAATATTTTTTTCTATGGTTCATCAGTAATATCAATTAAGTTTACACTTGTAAGTGTGCTACTGGTATTGTTATCCTATAGGAACTGTACATTATATAAGTTATCAGTAATACCAAATTTATCTGATTCAGTATACTTTATTAATGATGGTGCTAT
>CAYYEN010000148.1:0-6877 GCA_964470795.1 uncultured Spirochaetaceae bacterium
ATAATCCATTCGGAATGCTTCACCCCAAAGACGTTCAGTCTTCTCACGCATATCATTAAGACTCTTGGCAGCAATATCCTCAGCCTTCAACATAACATCTGCTTGATGAACTTTGAGGTCCAGAATATGTGTTGTAACATCTTCACGGAGTTCTTCCAGTGTATCAACCGATGGATCAACCGGTGGAATGATTTCTGCAGTATCCAACTGATTAATGAATTCTCTGATTGTGTTTGGTTTAGGTGAAGCTTCCAAGTATTGTTTCATCAATACACGATCAAGATCAGATACAAAACCCGTTTCATGTACAGATGCAACTTTCGCTTGGTTACCAACAAAGCCACCATTGGTCACATCATTAAGAATCTTCTTACTGGCCGCGGTGTCAAATGTAATAATTGTACGGGCGTTGTTATTGTTATTTGCATCGACATATGCTTGCAGATCACTGCTGTCAACAACACCAACACCTTCACCCTCGTCGAATGGTGGAAAGACATCACCTAAGGGTCTAACTATATCAGCCATATTATCATCTCCTCATTTTATTTAGTAACATCATTGATTCGTGCCATTATCCATGTTGCAATCAAACAGATGTATGCAACGATCAATTCTTTTTTAACTTTATACTTTTTCACATATGGTGCAATGATGGGTTTTCCAGGAATACAACGATCAACCTTTGTTGGTAAATTCGTTATTTCACCAATATACGCAGAAGAGTTTATGTCTTCTATCTTGTGTCCTTCTTTAACGATGAACACATAGAATATCATGTCGATCAATTCACTGATGTCATGATGTGAAACTTGTTGAGCTAAATCGAATAATGCTTCACTGGAAACATTTTTCAATTTCGCAACTCCGGTGTATAAATTGCTTTTGGTTGAATACATCGAATCACCACGTTTGATCAATTGCATGAGTTTGGAACGTATCTGAGATGTGTCATCAGTTACAATGTATTCATGATCACCTGTGGTTGCATCTTCGTTTACACGATTTCCTTCAGTCTGATTCTGGTAATATACATTTGCAAGTTGGTGCATTGATTGGCGCATCTGTGCACGTAATCTGTTAAGAAACATGATGATTGTGTGTGGTGTTGTATTCAATGTAAGCTTTGTTCTGTAAAATGCATATGCAGTATCAACCATATCGGAAATCCATGTCATCATGTTTTCCGCTTTAACAATTGCCCAGTTTCTGTTAAGATGTAAATATGTATATGCCATTACTTTTTCATCAGGTAATGCATGATAGAATTTATTAAACATTACATGATACACAGACAGTGCCAATTGTTGGCGTGCAGAATCACGAACATAACGATTGTATGTCATGTCGGAATAAAATAAAACAATCGAATGAATTATGTTTGTTGGAGATGCCATGATCGTTTTAAAATCACTACCATTGATATCCGAACACAATTCCTTGAATGTTTTCTTGAATGACTCCATCTCAAAACCAAATACACCAAATATATTATCAACGTATTTCTTTGGGAATGAAACACGTTTGGTTGGAAATTCTTTTGCTAACATATCCGCATTAGATTCAATAAACTCAGTACCAAATTTCAAATATTCATCTGAACCTTTTTTGGTATCGAGAACCTTCATAATTGGTTCTATGATTTCTGAACGAAGTCGCAAATTATTTTCAGTGGACTCTTGTATGAAAGTCATTGCCTCGGCAATGTCAAGATAACTTTCATTAATGTAATCATCCATTGTATAACCTCCTTCATTTATATAAGATTACGAATCGGTTTTTTGAAATGATAAAGTAGAGGCGGGATTGACCCGCCTCATACATTTATCTTCTTTTCTTTTTCTTGTTGGATGTGTTGTGGTATGTAGTTGATTCAGTTGTTTCATCAGTATCAGTTGACGAATCTGTTGTTTCATCGTCGGTTGTATCATTTGTCTCAACTGATTCTACTGACTCGACAGCCTCGTTGGAAACTTCCTCGGATGGAGTTTCAACGGGTTCGGAAGTTGTCTCTTCCAAAGTTGTCTCCGGTACAGTCTCCACTGTTGCGGGAACCTCCTCGACGGGTTTCTTTGTTGTAGACTTCTTCGTCTTCTTATCAACTTTTTCGGATGCTACCTTTACAGGTTCGATTGGTGCAGATGTCTGTGCAGACTCAGACACAGTCCTTCTCATAAGGAAATTCTTATAATTTCTCTTTGTGATCTGTACTCCAGTAAGAGTATCAAATACACGAATTGTACGTGTATTGAGCAATGTTACCAATGTTCCATCAGCAACATCAACATTGATTGCAGGAAGGATTGTTCCAAGTACAGGACAAATACCTTTACCCATGATATTTACCTTCATTATTAAATCACCACTTTCTTAGTATATTCTACCAGATGATAGATTACACATTGGTTGAAGACCAAAATATAATATTCTAATAAGAAGGAGGTTTGTAAATGAGTCGTAGAGTAAAATGTTTATTCTGTGATCGTTCATTTGATGATAAACATAAATACTGTGATCATATTGTGTATAAACACAATAATCAAATCCCGGAAGATTGTGAAGACGGATATGAATTTGCATATTCATTATTTGTCAATAAACCCATGGGACGTTTGTGTTTGATGTGTCGTAAACGTAAAGTTGCATTTAATGATGATACATTGAAATATGCACGTTTGTGTGATGATCCAAAATGCAAAGAAGCTTACGTTAAAATGATGAAATCCAGAATGGTGAATGTTTATGGTAAAGAACATCTGTTGAATGACGGTGCTCAACAACGTAAGATGATGATCAATCATGCCGATGCACGTGATTACGTATGGGATGAAAATCACAAGTTCCGTGTTATTGGAAATTATGAAGTTGATTTCTTAAACCATCTGAAAGATATGGATTGGAGTCCAGATGACATCATCGCACCATCACCAGTTGATTTCCATTACAAATGGGGAGATGGAACTCAACATCTGTACATTCCCGATTTCTTCATACCATCATTGAATCTTCATGTTGAAATCAAACAGGGCAACTTCAATACATCGTTCATGGAACATAACCGTGACATTGAAGCACGTAAAGATCAAATGATGCGAAATGAATGTAAACGTACCGGAATGCATTATATCAAAATCATGGATAAAAAATATGATGAGTTTGATAATGAATATGTAGAATCCCCAAACAATCGTCCAGAACAGGGGTGATCACATGAGTAAAGTACATGAAACATTACTGATGCTGATCGAACGTTTCCCCGAGATAATCACATTATCATCAAAACGTGATGTGGTTGAAAACAAACCCGATGAATATTTATTAACAATCATGAGATCCAATGTATCGTTATCCAGTGAATTGGTATTTGCAAATGCATCACAATCCACATCAATTGTGTTAACACTCATGATTGAAAAGTTGTATGATTTCTATATGAAAGGAAAAAGATGTTTCTGTCATATGTGAAATGATACAGGAACAATTAAAACGAGGTGATTAATAATGTTGGACGAAGTAGGAATCACACTCCAAGAAGTGAATAAGAAATATCCATCATCAATCCAGGTGTTAGGATATGATGTTTGTATGGATTATGATACCGCATTCAAACCCAAGGTGATATCAACATTTGAAATGTGTATCAACATCATCATGACATTGTTGTTCATGAAACCAGGTCAGTATCCATCAATCCCCGACATAGGCATTGACATTGAGTCATATCTGTTTGAATATTCAAATGATAAAAATATTCCTAAGAAGATAAAGACCCAGATTGAAGAACAGTGTAATTCCATTTCAATTACAGGAATCGACATTGATTGTTTTGTTGATGAGATTGAAGGACAACCCGCATTGATAATTCAGATCACGGGAACAGAAACACTTGCAATGGGTTCCGATTCGAATCATGCCATCATCGGAATAACATACGATCGTTTGAATCGTGTATATGCCCGTAGATTATACATTTAGGAGTGATTAATAATGAATGATATCCAAGATATAATTCTTGAATCTGAATATAATGTATTGAATTCATTATATGAATATTATAATAAACAATACATCATGGAATCATATTATATGGAAGATGGAGAACAACAACCATCTGACAATCCACAAAAGGAAAATTTGATCAAACGTTTCATTGAATGGTGTAAACGTTTCTTTGCCAGTATTAAAGCAAAATTCAAAAAGGTTCCACCGACAGCACCCGTCCCTGAAGCATATGCAGCTGAAGCAAACCAATTAAACCAGATGACCCAAACATATACTCAGATCAATTCACAAAATTCAAATACCCAACAACAGATCGAACAGAATGAACAGATTGAGCGTCAGTCTAAGAATGTCCAAATCAAAAGAAAGAATCAACAAAAACAACAACAAAAACCCCAGCAACAGTCACAACAACAAACACAGCAACAGAGCAATCCAGATAGTACAAATGGTGTTGCTCAACAATCAACCACAATAACCATGGAAACCATTGAACAAAATATCCAGCAGGTTCAAACCGTAATAAATAATGTTGAACAGGAAATCGTACAAATGGATTCAATTGCATCCCAGGCTCAAGATGCTGTGAATCCAGAAAAGCAAAAGAAACGTAAAGCTGCTGAAGCAAAGGTTAAAACAGGTTCAAGTTTACTACAAAAACTTGGAGAGTTATTTGGCACAATCGCAAATACCGTTGCGCCTGTGGCCCGCCTTACAGGAGAACCTTTACCTGATCCAAAATACTACGGACAAAAAGTCATAGACTCAATAAAGAAAGCTGCCACCATTAAGGATGTTCAGACCATTTATAACAATGCAGAGAAATTCTACACTTCAGCATACAAATGGTACAGTGATAGAGCAGAGTCTCCAAGCCAAAATGATGCATCTTTGCGTGAAGGCAATTATTGTAAGAACAAATGCGCAATAATTCAGCAATGGCGTAATGGTATCAAACAAGTTCAGGAACAACGAATCAATGAATTGAATCAGCAATCTAATAATCAATCAACACCTAACATAAATGCCGCCACATAATGAGGTGATATAAATGGCTGATATAAAAACGAAACGTGGACAGATTGAAACCCTCATATATCGTACCATGAATGCGTTAGATCCTTCTGGATCAAATACTGGAAAATACAAAGCAATGTTCTCCAAGATGAATGATGCTGCGTTCTCCAAATGGGTTACACAGTTTCTTGCGGATCCAAAAGCCAACATCAGACTCGACATTGAAGAGTTCGATAAATCTAAGACTCTGAAATACGAGAATGTTGAAAAAGCCGCCAAACAGATGAATCTGGATTTGTACGAGTATGTGTATCTCCCGCATGTTTCATCAAATCCACAACGTCCTGTGAGAACACGTACACCTGTGTTGGTTGGATACTTGAACATTAAAACTGTTCAACAACTTCAAACCAAGAAATCAACAGGTGTTATCAATGACCTTGATAGAGATGATCTTACTGGTATCGCAAAAGGTGAATCCAAGGGTGGTACATTCTCTGGTATTGAGAATGAAATCTTGATCGGTATTGGTGCTGATAATGTTCTGTCTGAAGTATGTGGTGTTCGTGGTGATAATATGGTTGAGTATGAAAACATGCTTGAGAAGATTTCTGAAACTGGTTCATGCTCATTGAAAGACATCAAAACAAATGCATTGGATAAACCAACATTGTTGAAAACCGATTTGTTCTTAAAGGCAATGGGTATCAAAACTGATATCGTTTCAGAAGCATATTACAACACTGGATTGTTACGTGCACAATTCATGGAAGATTAAAACAAAAAAAGATGACCCCGGGATATCCCGGGGTCAAAATAAAACACTACAGTTATTGAGATGGATTATGTTAGGCTGTGTGTTGCCACACATCATTGAGAAGTACCTAACTTATTCCACCGTTCAAAAAAATAACAAAAAAGATTCGCCGGGGCTGTTGCCCCGGTTACGATCTTTTTATTCGTTTGAACATCTGCAGTTCGTTTATACTCCCCTGCTACATACGGGAGTCTCATCGATCAGAAGCGATCGATGAAATTCTTCAGAGACTGCTTTACAGCCTCTTTCTGAAGCTTAGCCTTTGTTGTTGTAAAGGTGGTACCGTCCTCGCGAACGGCAGTTACTGTTGACCATGTCGCAGTCCTCTGAGCCTTTGCCGACTCTTTGCTCATGGCGTTGTTTGCGGTTAATACACCGCCGTTGTTTGTGCGAATTCCGATAAGGTTGTTAGCTGCTAAAGTAGTACGTGTCATATATGACCTTTCTCCCACCTTTGCGTATAGCTGGCTAGTGGGGTGCCTAAAGTTAAAGTATTAATGTATTGAATAAGTTGATATTTCTATCTTCTTATTCATATTAATAATATATATATGGAATTTAAGAATTCTAGCAAATGTATATATTGTAGGAAAACCAGCATGTAATCTACATTGGGCATCCAAACATATATGGTATACTCAATATAAATGATTAAATAATTATATAATGAAAGGACTGATTTTGATGAACGTTACTACTGAAAAGCAGAATGGTAAAATACCTTTCAAGTTTACACCACACTTCACAGAGAAGTTTGCGAAGAGTATGCAGCTTTATCAGATGGCATTGGATAAATTGAATGATGTAGTTCATTCTGCAACCAATTGCGATTATGGTTATTGCAGTAATAAGTATTCAGTTAGACTCATCACTCCGAATGATATCTCTACATTTACATCAAATCTTATAAAGGCATTTCGTATAGGAATGCTTCAGTATAATATTGATGACATTCAGAAGTTCTCTGTTGAATCCGCATATCGTTTCATTGCAGAACATGAAGACACACCATTCGATGACAGTAATGTGTTGGGTGCATTC
>CAYYEN010000149.1:0-6872 GCA_964470795.1 uncultured Spirochaetaceae bacterium
ACACCCTCACTAACAATTATCGTGGAGGGGTGTGAACTGTAACTCCTTGTGTGAAAAAGAAATTAAAAATACTAGACAAATATTTGGAATTTTTCTATACTCGTTAAAGCTATATTAAACTTGGGTCGGTCAAACGGCCTAAATTTGACAGGTTTCTGGATGAGCAAAAATTTGCCAAGAGATTCCTACTATATAGACCTCTATCTGAAGGCTACCCCCTCTTTCCCCGGGAGTGTTTAAGGAGAGAATACTATATAGCATGGAGGGTGAGCTCTTGAGTTTGAAGATTTGACTTGATAGAAGAAGTGAATAAAGTGACTATGCTCAGTTGTTTTATAAGCGACTTTTGAAAGTGAAGACTTTGATGCAACAGGAATGAGTCATAATAGGAATTAAAAAATGAAGACTATTTATGTAAAACCACAGACGATGCAGAAGAAATGGTATCTCATCGATGCTGAAGGAAAGACATTGGGTCGTGTTGCAGTACTTGCAGCTCGTATCCTCAGAGGCAAAAACAAACCAGAATATGTTCCCCACCAGGACATGGGTGATAATGTTATTATCATCAATGCAGAAAAAATTGCAGTAACTGGTAACAAAGTGGAAGATAAATTATACTATCGCCACTCAATGTATCCAGGCGGACTTACCACAGAGAAATTTGGTGACGTTATTCAAAGAAAACCTTGTTTTCCAGTTGAACACGCTATCAAAGGAATGCTTCCTCATGGAAAACTTGGTAGAGCACTCTTTACCAATTTGAAAGTCTATGCAGGTGAAGATCACCCTCATATGGCACAACAACCAGTTAAGGTTGAGATGTAAGGAGCACTGAAATGGCAAAGAAAGCTGAATTAAAGAAAGTTGAGAATCTTGGACATGGAGTAGGCCGCAGAAAAACTGCTGTTGCTCGTGTATATCTCAGAGAAGGTAATGGTAAAATTACAGTAAACGGTGTTGACTGTGATAAGTATTTTGCTGACGAATTGTCAGTTTGTACTTTAAAACAACCTATGACTCTCACAGAAACAACTGATAAATTTGATGTTGTTGTACGTGTAGTTGGTGGTGGTTTAAAAGGTCAAGCTGGTGCTTGTTGCTTAGGAATCGCTCGTGCTCTTTGCATGGCTGATGATGAAGCTTACCATGTTGCACTTCATAATGCTGGACTTCTTACTAGAGACTCTAGAATGGTTGAAAGAAAGAAATTTGGTCAAAAAGGTGCAAGACGTCACTTCCAGTTCTCAAAACGTTAATCAAAAATTACTGTTTTGGTTCAAAGACTCGGATTTATTTTCGAGTCTTTTCTTTTTTTTAAAGGTTATATAAGTTATAATGACTATTATGGATTTATACGAACAAGGATTAAAATATTTAGCAATTCGTGAACACTCACGATTTGAACTTAAACAAAAGCTTTTTAAAAAGTGTGAAGATATGGCTTCTGTTGAAGAAGTGTTAAATCGTCTTGAAAGAGAGAATGCACTCTCTGATAAGAGATTTTGTGAATCCTTTTTGCGCTCTCGACTTAGAAAAGGCATTGAAGGAAAAAATATCTTATTAATGAGGCTTAAAACTAAAGATATTGATAAAACTTTAGCAACTATTGAAGTTAACCGATTCTTTGAGGAATATGAGGATGCGATTAATAAAGCGATAAAAAACCAATATGAGAAAGTTTTAAGGCTAAAAGGGGAAGAAAAAGCAAAAAAGATGCTATACCAAAAAGGCCTAGCATCTTTTACTTGCGAATACTACGATTAAGCTTCAAGCGGTGTAAATTGGAATTTAGTTACATCAAATAAGCCACAATCTGTAAGTTTTAATTCTGGAATAACAGGAAGTGCCATAAAGCAGAGGGTCATGAAAGGATCTACAGCCTTATTTACGCCAAGTTGTTCATAAGCAATAGTATGCATATTCTTTAAGCAAGTACACACTTCTTCTGCGCTTAAGTCTGTCATTAAACCAGCAATTTCTAGTGGGTGAGTATCTAAAACTTTTCCGTCTTTTACAATTGTAATACCACCACCAATAGCAATAAGCTTTTCTACTGCTATACTCATATCCTCATCGTTATCACCAACAACTATAATATTATGGGAATCATGAGCAATAGATGTTGCAATAGAACCATGTTTTAAACCATAACCCCTAATAAGAGCGACCGCGACATTACCAGTTCCTTTATGGCGCTCGATAACTGCAAGCTTTAGGATATCTTGACTCTCATCATGTACCCAGTTTTCATTCTTATCTCTTTTAATAGTAGCTGTCCCTTTTTTAGTAACAACACCGCCTGGTATAATATCAATAACTTTAACCTTATCAGATTTTAAGTTTAAAGTAAGTCTCTCTTTTGAGAAGTTATTTACATTCATCATGCCACTTACACCTTGAGGTGCAGTATGAATTGCTTTTTGCATTAAGGAGCCGAAAGCTGCAACTTCTTCACCTTTGATAAATACTTCTTCTGGAATAATAGTTGAAAGTGAGGAGGAGATGAAACAATCTGCTCTAAGTCCCGGTGCAATGGCGCCTCTATCTAATAAATTATAGCAAGTTGCAGCATTTAAGCTGGCAATAGCAATTGCAGTTAGTGGATTTAAGCCATTCTTGATTGCTAAATTAACTGCATAGTTAATATGACCTTCACCCATAATAGATTGTGGTTGCCTGTCATCTGTGCAAAAAAGAATTCTGGAAGAGTTGCCTTCACTTACTCCTGGAAGTAAATCGAGGACATTCTTACAAGCTGTTCCTTGTCTTAACATTACATACATACCACGGCGAGTTCTATCGATTAACTCTTCTGGAGTTGAACATTCATGGTCGGTTGTAATGCGTGCTGCGGTATAAGCATCTAAATCACTTGCAGTGATAGAAGGTGAGTGCCCATCAATGTTTTTATGATATTCATAAGCAACTTCAAGTTTATCAAGTACCTTTTGGTCTTGAAAGATTAAACCTGGATAGTTCATCATTTCTCCAAGTCCTAAGATTCTATCATTAGCAATACGCTCTTTTATTTCTTTACTAGTTAGGATAGCACCGGAGTGTTCGAAATCTGTCGCTGGAACACAAGACGGAAACATATAATATACAGAAAGTGGAATATCTTCTGAACTTGCTAACATGTAATCGAGAGCATCTAAGCCACAGACGTTACAAATTTCATGAGGATCTGCAATGACAGTAGTAGTTCCACAAGGAATTATTGCATCAGAAAAAGCTGATGGTGATAAATGAGAAGATTCTATATGACAGTGGGCATCAATGAAACCTGGTATTAAAAACTTACCACTTCCATCGATTTCTTTTTTTGCTTTAATCTCCTTTAAATCTTGTCCAAACCCTGCTATATAACCATCTTTTATCAAGACAGAAGCTAAGAAAGTTGTTTTATTGTAAACATCTACTATATTTATGTTCTTGATGAGCAAATCTGGTTTTTCTAACCCTTTTGCTACTCTTATTAATGTAGAAGCTAATTGTGAATTCATTCTAATTCTCCTTTTCGTAACTTATATTGTAACACCCCTATATTAAAAAAACAAATAAGAAATATTAACATTTTTTAAGGACTATATAATAAAAAATTAGAAAAATTCATTTTTATATCAAAAAAAATGAAATAAATTCATGTATAACCTATAAAAAGAACGAAAAATTAAAATTTGCATATTTTTGTTCGCCTTTTGTAAATTAATGGTGTATCATGAAATTAATATTTTATAAGGAGTAAGTATGGAAAAACTTTTCAAACTTAAAGAAAGACAAACTACAGTCTCTACAGAAATCATTGCTGGTATAACTACATTCTTAGCAATGGCCTATATTCTCGCAGTTAACCCTGGTATTTTATCAGCTGCTGGAATGGATGCAGGTAGTGTCTTCACCGCAACAGCTGTTTCGTCAGCTATTGCAACTTTGGTAATGGCACTCGTTGCTAACTTACCTTTTGCTCTTGCCCCAGGTATGGGACTCAATGCTTTCTTAGCATTCACAGTCGTTCTTGGAATGGGCTATTCATGGCAGTTTGCCCTCACAGCTGTATTCTTTGAAGGTTTAATCTTTATTGTATTAACCCTCTTCAATATTCGTGAAGCGATTGTTAACGCAATTCCAATGAACCTCAAGAAAGCTATTGGTGTTGGTATCGGTATGTTCATTGCTTTTATTGGTATGCAGAACGCTGGTATCATCGTAGATGGTGCTACTCTAGTATCACTTGGTGATATCGTTTCTAAAGGTCCTGCAGCAGTTGCAATGATCGGACTTGTTATCACAGCAATCTTATTGCTCTTCAAAGTTCGTGGCGCTTTATTAATTGGTATAGGTGTTACTACTCTTATTGGTATCCCATTTGGTGTTACTAAATATGCTGGTGGTTCTTTCCTTCCTCCTTCTTTGGCTCCTACCTTCTGGCAATTTGATTTCTCACAAATCTTCTCAATTGACTTCCTATTTGTTATGTTTACCTTCTTATTCGTAGATATGTTCGATACAGTTGGAACCTTAATTGGTTGTGCTAACAAGGCTGGTATCTTAAATAAAGATGGTTCAATTCCTAACTGTAAAGAAGCTTTATTTGCTGACGCAGTAGGTACTACAGTTGGTGCTATCCTCGGTACTTCAACAGTTACAACTTTCGTAGAAAGCTCTGCTGGTGTTGCTGAAGGTGGTAAAACAGGTTTAACTGCTTTAACAGCTGCTGTATTATTTATCCTTTCCTTATTCCTTGCTCCATTATTCTTATCAATTCCTTCTGCTGCTACCGCTCCAGTTCTTATCCTCGTAGGATTTATGATGATGAGCCCAGTAACTGAAATTGATTTCACAAGCATCGATGAAGGCGTTCCAGCATTCTTATGTATCTTATTCATGGTTGTTGCATACTCCATCGCAGATGGTATTATGTTTGGTGTTCTCTCTTATGTTATTCTTAAGCTTGCTAAGAAAGACTTTAAGGCTATCACAGCTCCAACAATCGTTATTGCAGTTCTTTTCCTTATTAAACTTATCATGTAGTTTTTTAAACTTAGAATTGACTATGAAGGCACTGGTTTTCAGTGCCTTCTGTATTTAAAGCTGTTAGTGCAGAAATGTTCTAATTCTAATTTTTCTTGACTTTTGTCCCATAAGAAACGATAGTTCTGTTAAGTGAAAAATGTTTTTTCTACTTATAGGAGATATTCAATGAGTGTTATTGAAATGATTGAAGCGCGAGAGATTTTAGATTCTCGTGGTAATCCGACAGTTGAAGTTGATGTTATTCTTGAAGATGGTTCAATGGGCAGAGCAGCTGTACCTTCCGGTGCATCTACTGGTGTTCATGAAGCTGTAGAACTTAGAGATGGCGATAAAAAAAGATTCGGTGGTAAAGGTGTTTTAAAGGCAGTAGATAATGTTAACAATATTATCGCTCCAGCCATTGAAGGTATGGATTCTTTAGATCAAGTTGCTATCGATAGAGCAATGATTGAATTAGATGGTACTCCTAATAAAGCTCGCTTAGGTGCTAATGCTATATTAGGTGTTTCAATGGCTGTAGCTAGAGCTGCGGCAGATTTCTTAGGTCTTCCTTTGTTTAAGTACCTTGGTGCTTATCATGGATGTGTACTTCCAGTACCAATGGCTAACATTTTAAACGGTGGTGCTCACTCAGATAACAAAGTAGACTTTCAAGAATTCATGGTAATGCCAATAGGCGCATCTTCAATTCGTGAAGCTGTCAGAATGGTAGCTGAAGTATTCCATTCACTTAAGAGTGTATTGAAAGCAAAAGGCTATAATACTGGCGTTGGAGACGAAGGTGGCTTCGCTCCTGATTTGCAATCTAATGAAGAAGCTTTGGATGTTATCATGGAAGCTATTAAGAAAGCTGGATATACAGCTGGTAGAGAAGGGGATTTTATGATCGCTCTCGACCCAGCTGCTTCTGAGCTATATGATGAAAACAGTAAAACTTATGAACTTAAGTGGACTACTCACGAAAAACTTACATCTGAACAAATGGTAGACCTTTGGGCTAGCTGGTGTGAGAAGTACCCAATTATTTCAATCGAAGACGGCATGGCTGAAGACGATTGGGAAGGTTGGAAGATGTTGACTGACAGACTTGGGGATAGAGTACAACTAGTAGGTGATGACTTGTTTGTAACCAATACCGAAAGACTCAAGATGGGTCTTGAAAAAGGTGTTGCTAACTCTATTCTTATCAAAGTTAATCAAATCGGTACTCTTACAGAAACTTTTGAAGCTATCGACCTTGCAAAGCGCAATGGTTATACCGCTGTTGTATCTCATCGTTCTGGTGAAACTGAAGATGCTTTCATTGCAGATTTAGTAGTTGCATTAGAGACAGGAGAGATTAAGACAGGTTCTATGAGTCGTTCTGATAGACTCGCTAAGTACAACCAGTTAATGAGAATTGAGGATTATTTAGGCGATATTGCTCGTTATGCGGGCCGTGATGCTTTTAGAGTTCTCTAGTAGAAATTGGATATTGCATCAAATTTTGATGCAATTCTTTGAAAAGATTTTTAAAATATTTTTTGCAAAGATAAAAATTTTATTGAACTATATAGATAAATTTTGTTAGATAAAACATAAAAGTGTTATTAAAATATCACTAAATGTGATAAAAATACACTTTATAGTGTAATGAAATTGAAGTTATATAGGTTTTTGTAGAAATTATATTGAAAATATGTAACTTTTGTACGTTTTGTGAATTTAACTTGACAGTAACACAAGCTGGTTGTTAAAATAACTAGCGTATAAACGGAAAAAAAGGGAATTACTAGCCTTGAGGCTAGTCCCGAATTTATTTGGAGGAAGTATGAAAAAGAGTTTAGTCGCAACTT
>CAYYEN010000150.1:0-6858 GCA_964470795.1 uncultured Spirochaetaceae bacterium
GGAGGGAAGGTTTTCGGTTCCACCCCTTACTCCACGTTCTTGTCCGCCAGCTTTTGCAATTACTTGAAGTGGTTTTTTTAAATAAAGGGCACCGATTCCTCTAGGTCCTTTAATCTTATGAGCTGAAAAACTTGCGCCATCAACATCAAGGTCTGTTAATGAAAAAGAAATTTTTCCCAGTCCTTGAACGGAATCACAAAAGAAGAAGATAGGGCGGTTGTACTCTCTTTCCTTCTCTCTAGTAACACTTACAAGACTTTCAATCGGTTGAATTGAACCAATTACATTATTAACTAATTGAACTGCAATTAATCTTACTTCACTATCGATATTAGCCTTAAGCTCTTCAGGGTCTACAAATCCATTTTTAGCTTTCAGTGTGATAATCTTCCACCCCTTTTCTTTTAAAATAGAAGACCAGGACAGAACTGCTTCATGTTCAATTGCACTCATAATAACTTTTCCAGGTACTTTTGCAAGCAAGAGGGAGGCTAAAACAATTTGGATGGACTCGGTTGCCCCGCTAGTAAAATAGATAGTAGCTGGCTCTACATTTAAAGAAGACGCAAAAGAGGCTCTACACTCCTCAAGTTTGGCTTTTGCCTCTCTTCCTTCGCGGTGTGTAGCAGACGGATTTGCAGGATAGGCTATAGCGTTATCCATTACCTCTTTTAACACCTCAGGGTAACAAAAAGTAGTGGCAGCGTTATCAAAATATTTAGTTTCAATCATGAGGGTATTGTGGGTGTATTTTGGTTTTTTTTCAAGGTAATGAGTATAAACAACCCTAGATAATTAAGATTTTTCCGTCTTTGTCCACTTTTATATTATTAAAACATTAGCTATTATGATTATATATGGAAAATCTGTTAAATGTCACTCTTGCAAATGGTATAACAAGTACTTGTTTTATGGCGTCCGATATAAAGGACCTTTCAACACATCTTTCCTCCTATGGGCAGAATGTGCTTTGGGTCTTTGATACAAACACAGCGCCTTTATTTAAAATGCTTCCAACTAATAGAGTTGTGCTTGAAAGTGGAGAGCGTTATAAGACTTTAGAATCGGTAGAAAAGATTTTAACAGCAGCCTTAAGCTTTGGCTTGTCCCGTGATTCTCGCTTTATTGGTTTTGGTGGTGGAGTTGTGTGTGATATGACAGCTTTAGCTTCTTCTCTCTTTATGAGAGGCTGTAATTTAACTTTAGTTCCAACTACACTGCTTTCCATGGTAGACGCCTCCCTTGGTGGTAAAACTGGTGTTGATTTTGGTGGTGCAAAGAATATAGTAGGTTCCTTTTATCCAGCAAGTGAAGTACTAATTTCAACAGACATTCTACATTCTCTTCCAGATAATGAATTCTTATCTGGAATGGGAGAAGTGATAAAACATGCGTTTTTATCTCCTAATCAAGAACTTTTTGAGTATCTTGAGAAAAACAGAGAAAGAATTTTAAAGCGTGATAAAGAATGTGTTTCCCAATTAGTTAAGCTCTCACTTGAAGTCAAGAAGATATTTATCGAACAAGACCCCAAAGAGACTAAGGGCATTAGATCCTTTCTCAATTTTGGACATACCTTTGCGCATGCACTCGAGTCCTTAGGTCATTTTAGTTATTCTCACGGTTCCGCAGTAGCTTGGGGCTGTGCAAGAGCTTTTGAAGTGGGTGTAATTTTGGGTTTAACAGATAAAGAGTATGCAACTCGCTCCCGCGCTTTAATTAAGAGCTTTGGCTATAATGCAGATTATAAGATTGAACGAGGGCAATGGCTAGAATTCTTAGCAGCTCTTGGAAAAGATAAGAAGAAGTATGATGGAAATGTTAAGTTTGTAATTTGTAAAAATCAAGGTGAGTTTATCCTCACCCCGATCGAACTTAAAGCAATTCAAGCTGTAACAATCTCAACACCTTGGACTTAGAAGTCTTCAAGCATATTAATCTTATTAATAAACACATCAACAGTAGCTTTTAACTCTTTATCTTTTACACTCTGCCTAAGGCTATCTAAGCAATAGAGAGTGCTATCAAGCGTTTGTGCAATGTTAGTAAAGCCTCTTAAGCTTACACTTCCACGTTTTACAAAATCGAGTCCAAGATAGCCAAAGAAGTTCTCCTTCTTGTTAAAAATAGGGCGGAACAAGTTCTCATTTAGATAAGCGTTTAGAACACTTGCTTGAGTTGTATAGTTAAACACTTTTTGATCAAAATAACTAAGAGGTGAATTAATTACGATAATTGAACCCTCTTGGATTAAATCTTTCAACTTTATTGCTTGTCCCAAGATAGTGTTACCTTTGTATGTAACACTTAAGGCAATTTTAATCGCTTTAACTTTACCCTTCTTGTAGCCTTCTGTAATTAAGAAAGGAAGGTCTGAGAGAGGAACAATCGCAACTCTAGTATCAACCTTTCCACCATTGTATAAATAAGGGTAGATTTTGTTGAATAATTTAACTTCAAGCTCTTTTGTTTCATTTCCTTTCTTTTTCTCTTCTTTATTAGTTCTCGTTAATTGAGAATAAAGAGTAGGATTTATCTTATCTAAATATTCTTTTTTTAGCGGGCTAACAGAGCGGGCAAACATACGAGAAGTTTGTACGATTTCTCCTGCAAGAATAAATTTAGGGGGATTCGCAAACCAACTAGAGCCTGGATGAATATAAATTTCAGAGGCTGTAATAGTACGGTAGGAGTTATGGTCATAACGGTAGCAGACAAACTGAATGAGACCCGCTGCTAAACAAGTGAGGTAGGAATCGATACTCCCACCAGTTGTGATAGGTATCAACTGATCTGAGATTATCTCTTCTAACTGCATTTCAATATGCAAAATCTCGTTCATGGTTTGTAAATCTAAGAAGTAGTTTTTACAAAACTTCTCCTGTGCTTTTAACCCTTCAACCGCACTGTATTTAGAAAAGAGATGTAAATAACCAACAAAGTCACCATAGGTGGGATCTTGAAATTGACTCTGCTTTTGTCGCGCTTGTACTTCTTGGTTATTAGGACGTAAGAAAGGACTCTTAGTCGATAAGAATGAGATAGCAATTATAGCATCTTTTAAAATCTCAGGATAGGAGATAATTGCTTCAACTATCACTCTCGCGTGTCGTGGAAGCAGTGGAAATAATACCATTTGCTCACCAATTTTGGTTAAGTGGTGCTCTTTATCAATCGCATCAATTAAATATAGTGTCTCTTCTGCTGAGCGGATAGCGGAATCTTTTGGTCTTGTGATAAAAGGGAACGCTTCGTAATCATAGATACCAAGTTCACTCATTCTAAGTACTACTTCTGCTAAATCAGAACGTAAGATTTCAGGAACGGTAAAGTCTTTTTTAGAATCAAAATCTTCTTGAGAATACAAGCGATAACAAATTCCAGGTTGGGTTCGTCCGGCTCTTCCACTTCTTTGAATAGCAGAGCTTTTACTAATTGGACCACTTTCAAGAGAAGAGGTAAAGTTCTTCTGGTTGTAAAAATTGGTCTTAGCCAAGCCTGAATCTATAACTACCTTTATTCCATCAATAGTGATAGAAGTTTCAGCAATATTTGTAGAAATTACTATCTTTGTTTTACCATCCGGTGTTGGGGTAAAAACCTTTTCTTGTTCTTCTTTGGAAAGCCTGCCATAAAGCAAGTAAACAACGGTTTTACTTGCAAGCGGTTTTATATAATCTGCCACTTGCAAAATATCATATTCTCCTGGAAGGAATACTAAGATATCGCCTTCGTTATTTTCTATGGAGGTACTAATCAAGTAAGCTATTTCTTGATAATCTTGATCAAAGAACATAAAGCGTCTTCTTTGATATGTGGTTGTGTACTTTATTTCAACTGGAAAGGCACCCGCTTGGATGCTGATAATAGGTGCATTGTTAAAAAAGGCGGAAAATGCTTGAGTGTTGATAGTTGCAGAGCTGATAATAATCTTGAGTTCTGGTCGAACTTCTGTAATTTGCTTTAAAAGACCGAGAATGAAATCGATATTTAAACTTCGCTCGTGCGCTTCATCAACCATGATAACTGAGTAATTGGATAAGTACGGATTAGCTTTCATTTCTTGAAGCAAGATGCCGTCAGTCATTATCTTAATGCGAGTTGTGGCATCGGAAGTATCATCAAAGCGCATTGTATAGGCGCAGTAATGATTATCCTCTTCAATTTCTAATTGTCTTTTTATGAAATCACAGATACTAAGTGTTGCAATGCGACGAGGTTGGGTAATTCCAATAATTCCCAACTCATCGTACCCAGCTTCCTTTAAAATGAGAGGAAGCTGAGTTGTTTTACCGCTACCAGTAGGACTTTCAACGATAAGCACCTGGTTTTCTTTAAGTGCTTTTAAAATCTCCGCTTTATGGCGATAAACAGGTAAATCTCTTATTTGTTGCACTGAGTTATAACCTCTTCAATTGAGGAATACTCAACTGTTTCTCGGTTCTCGAGATTCTTAACAGATAAACAAGTGTCATTAAAGGTTAAAGCAAATTTGATATTGTTTTTAGTAGCATATTCATATTGAGCTTTCATCTTTTTATTTGGATCTAAGTAAACAATAGTGTTGATATTAGCCTCTCTCATTAGCTTTGCATATTGCATTGCTTTAGAAGTCTCTTCTTCTTTGTAGTAGATGATGAAATCTACAGAAGAGCTGTTAGCTAAAATAGGGCTATTAAGTTCTGTAAGAGCTGCTAAAAGGCGGTCAAGGCCTATAGAAGAACCAACGCCTGGAAGTAACTCTTTAGTATAAAGGGAGGCTAAGTTGTTATAGCGACCACCAGAGCATACTGAACCAATTTGAGGAAGTTCATCAAGAACTGTTTCGTAAACAATTCCGGTATAGTAATCAAGCCCTCGAGTAATGGAAGGGTCTAGGGTAAAGTGCTTAGCAATTCCAGTTGCTTCTAAGAGTGCATAAATTTGTCTAAGTCTTAAAGAGCTTTCACACTCAGCGCCACAAAGAGCGACCAGTTTATCGAGTCTTGTAAGAAAGTCATCTTTTTCTTCAGGGGTAATGTAAGCAATAATACTTTGTGCTTTTTCTTCAGAATGAGTAATCTCAGTTAAGAGCTTTAAGACTTCTTCCTCTCCAATTTTCTTAATTTTATCAACGGTTCTTAGAATCTCAACAGATTCTTCTTTTACCCCTAGTTTTTCTAAGTAGAAGTTAAAAAGTCCTCGGTGAGCGACTAAGAAAGTATATTTTTCAATTCCGAGCTTTTTGAAAGACGCATCCATTAAGGATAGAATTTCAAAATCTGCTTGAGCGTTATCAACACCAACAATATCGAAATCACATTGAATGAATTCTCTAAATCGACCTTTTTGAGGCTTTTCACCACGCCAAACTTTATCCATGTGATATCGTTTGAAGGGAAGGGGTAATTCAGCTAGATGGAGTGCAAGAAAACGTGCAAAAGGAACTGTGAGATCGAATCGCATCGCAACTTCACGTCCGCCATTATCTTGAAAGTGGAAAATTTGTTTATCGGTTTCTCCACCACCTTTTCCTAAAAGAACTTGGGTATATTCAAGCGCAGGTGTATCAATTGGAACAAAACCATAATTTTGGAATTGGTCTTCTAACGTGCGCATAATTCTTCTTTTTGGTATTTCTTCATTAGGGAGGCTATCTCTAAAGCCTTTTAAAACTATTGGATCTATCATATCTTCTCCTACTGTGTAGTCTATCATTCTTCAATTGTTTTTTCTAGGGATAATACTACATTGCTTTTTTGACAAGATCTAATAAATCTATGCCTAATACTCTCAGGACTCTCGAGATTGTTACTAGTCCAACATTTCTAGTCCCAGATTCTAAGTAATACAATTGACTTGGTACGATTTCAGCTTCACTACAGAGCTCTTCAATAGTCATTCCATGAAGATTTCTCATAGTGTTAATTATCTTACCAAATTCAATTTTTTCCATAGCAAAATTTTACTACCATGTATACATAATTAATAAAAACTTATCAAAAAAAGAAAATAAATGTTAATTTATTACTATACTTAGACAAAAACATAGAATTATTGATAAAGATAAAATTAGGATAGGGACCAAATTTAACTTTAAGAGAGGTCTTGTTGGTCTTTCCTGAAACTCTTTTGTAGAAAAAATTGAATTTAGTCTTTGTTTTAAAGAGCCGGTTTGCTCTTCAAAAGTTGCAATTAATAAACCTGAATACGCTATTGTAGTTCCTATCAACCCTTCTTTTATAGGGATAAGATAGGAAATGCTTTGGCTCAGTGCAACCAAGGTTAGGAGTGTAAGTGCTTTTATTGCGCCTTGCTCTAAGGATTGAATTGTAAAGCTTAAAAAGAGAATTTCTCCCTCTCCATTAAAACTTGATAAGAGTAGAGTGACAAAAAATATTATTAAATAATAACTAAACTTGATTTTTCTCTTGATGTAGAGCTGCAAACTAAGAGCTAATAAAAAACTCACACTTAAGGTAATAACAGAATGATTAAATGGCACTGTTAACAAAGCCACAAGAGGAAAAAGAAACAAGTATTTCTCTCTTTGTTGAATGCTAGTATTTTCAATTTTTGGAAAAACCGTTGGACATTGTATTTTATAACTAAAGTAGGCGGTAATAATGCTTGTAATAATTGAAAATAGTAGAAAATACGGAAGAAGATTTATTAAAGAAACTTTTAAATATAAGCTTGCAAGGCTTAACTGCACTACATTTGAGGTACAAGCTCCTAAGAGTGAATAACCAAAGCAACTTAGTTTAGTTTTTAGCGCTGTATAAGAGATTAACATCACTAGTACAGAGGCTAGGGTTGAGAGTAAGGAAAAAAGACCAAAGTAACTAAAGAGTAAGCCTGAAAAGAGGTTACTTATAA
>CAYYEN010000151.1:0-6787 GCA_964470795.1 uncultured Spirochaetaceae bacterium
AAAGAGGATAAGAATGAAATTAATTGATGTTATAAATTATGATAACTATGATGTGTTACAACATGCTTTAGATACACAAGAAGTGGTGACTATTGAAAAAGGTACCTATTATACGAGCCCTTTAAAAATAGAGAAAAGTGTAACGCTTGAACTCAAAGAAGGCGCCATCTTGAAGTTTTTGCCAGATTTCTCGCTATATAAACCTTTTTATACTCGCTGGGAAGGCATAATGTGCTATGCAATGCAACCTTGTCTGTTAATTAATAACACTTATAAGGTTACAATTTGTGGAGAAGGCACAATTGATGGAAGTGGAGAGCTTTGGTGGAAAGCTGTAGAAAATAAGCGTGGCGGGGATGTAAGCCCAACTTCTGAAATTGAAAAGCAATTTGCGGCTTTAAATCCTGAGTATTTAAACCAAGAAGGTGGCGGCGGTGGAAGACTGAGTCAATTTTTACGTCCTCCTTTGCTTCAAATAAAGGATTGTGAACAGATAACCATTAAAGGAATAACCTTAACTAATAGTCCTTTTTGGACCGTACATCCTTTGTTTTCTACCAATTTAACCATTGATAACATTAAGATTATTAATCCTTACTTAGCGCCTAATACCGATGGTATTGATGTTGATAGTTGTAAGAGAGTGAGTATTTCTAACTGCTTTGTTCAAGTTGGCGATGATGGTATTTGCCTTAAAAGTGGCTCTGGTAAAGATGGCTCAAAAGTTGGGTATAAAACTGAAGATATAAAGGTCTTCAATTGCTGTGTGGAACATGCTCATGGTGGTGGAGTCATTGGCTCCGAAACTGCGGCCGGAATTGAGAACGTTTTATTTGACCATTGCCTTTTTAACAATACAGATAGAGGAATAAGAATAAAATCGAGAAGAGGGCGAGGTGGAGCTTTAAAGAACTTAACTTTTAAAAATATAACGATGAAGGGTAATTTAGCGCCTTTTGTAATAAACCTTTATTATAGATGTGGAGCTAAAGATATTTCTCTCTTCTCCTTGAAAAAACAAGAAGTTAATGAACAAACACCATGCGTTGAGAATGTTTATTTAGAAAATTGTGTTTCTATCGATTCGCTAGCCTCCGCTGGTATGATCGTCGGACTTCCTGAGTCCCCTATTGAAAATGTAGTTCTTAAGAATTGCAAATTTACAATCAAAGAAGATTCTACAACAGATATTGATGAAACTGATATGTACTTAGGCTTACCACGCATTGAAAGCCGTGGCCTTAGGATTAGAAATGCTAACGTTAAATATGAGAACCTTGTTATAGATGAGCCTCTTGTTATTGAAGAAGGTGTAAAGGTAAGCTATAAATAAAGGGTTGTTATTAGCTAGTTTTTTTCACCTTGGTGTTATAATGAAAGTGCGAGGTTAATAGATATGGGAGAAAAACAAAGAAGAAAACATTTCGATGTGGAGTACATGAAAACAATTTTTCACACAGTTGAAAAATGTTAAGAGGATGGAAAACACTATTTACTGTTTAACACTGAAGAATTGTATAAGGCTGTAGCACTTGACCTTTGTATGGATGCTGAACTTCGTGCTATGGATATTCCTTTTGAATACTTGGTATTTGCTTATTGTATTGAGGATGATGAGCTTGTTTTCTGTAATCCGAGACTTTACAAATTTGTTGAACGTGCACTGGGTGGTACTTTTAGAGATATTTTAGAATGGTGTGAGAATGGCGAGGAAGAGGTTTACGATAACACCTTTAACGACACTTATGAATATGATGAAAATGGGATGTGTTATTGTTAATCTTAAAAAGGGTTAATTGATTTTAAATTTTGATAATTTACAAGAAAGGAGTGCTTAACATACACCCCTTTTTGTTTGATAAGCAAAAAAGTTGGATTTTGTTAGAAATTAGCTTAAACTATAGAGGGAGTAGAAATGAGACAAAAAATTGGTTTTATAATGGCATCCATTCATCAAGGTTCTTCTTCTCGTATGTGGCAAGAATTGATTAAGCTGAATCCTAAAGCGATAGAAGCTACTTTTTTTGTGTTTCCCGGCGGACGATTATCTCATAAAGCAGAAGGTGAATACCTTCGTAACAGTATCTATAATTTTGTCTCTTCAGATAATCTTGATGGCGCGGTCTGTTGGTTGAGTTCTCTAACAGGCTCTTGTTCTAATAGTGAGTTAGACTCTATAGTTGAGCAATTTGCTAAAATTCCCTTGGTTTCCATTGGTCAGTCCCTTCCTAATATTCCCTCTGTTTGGTTTGACGCTTATGGCGGTATGGCAAGTGAAGTTCGTCACTTTATAAATATTCATAAAGCTAAACGAATCGCTTTTATAAGAGGGCCTGTAAACCATCAAAGTTCTCAAGAACGCTACAATGCATATGTCGATTGCCTAAAAGAGGCAAATATTGGATATGATAAGAGGTTAGTCTCTTCTCCTTTCTCTTGGTCAGATGGGGACAAAGCTATAAACGAATTACTAGATGAGAGAGGTTTAATTCCAGGTAAAGACTTTGAAGTTTTAATTTGCGCCTCAGATTTTATGCTTTCTAAAGCTGTTGAGGTGCTTACAAGGCGTGAGGTGAAAATTCCTGAGCAATTAAAAGTTGCCGGTTTTAATGATAATGATGGTATTTATATGATGAGTGCATCTCCCACCACTGTAAAAATGCCAATTGCAAGTATGGTTTCTGTCAGTTTTCAACTGATAAAAGAATTGCTTGAAAGTCCTACTGAAAGTATTACAAATATTAACTTACCCTCTACTTTGGTAATAAGGCGCTCCTGTGGCTGTAAAGACTCTTTTGGTGGCGAAAAGAATGCAAAGTGGCTCTTATATGATAAAGCCTCCTTTCTTGCATGGTTTATAAACCAACATGGCTTAAAGGAAAATACAAAAGAAGTAGAAGAATTCTTTAATTATCTATTTGAAGTTGAGGAAGGGCGAAAAGAGTTTTTCCCTGAGCTTTTAACAGAGAAAATTGAAACTTTTTTATGGGATTTATTTGAGCTCGAGGTTCACGTAGATTTCTTGGTTGAAGCTTTTAAATGGTTAAACTTGTTTTTAATAACTCAAGAAGACTTAAAAAAATTTATTCAGTCTTCTTTACTGTCTACTATAGCAATTGTTAATTCACGTTATTTAGGACGTGTTGAATTTGAAAATCTGCAACGTCAAATACTTTTAACCGGGTTTAAGAATGAACTTCTGCAAGTTCGCTCTTTTAAAGATTTATCACAGATTCTAAATACTAACTTGAAAAAACTGAGTTATCGAGAAGCTTATTTAGTTTTATATAAACAAGATTATAATTTATTAGTCGAAGGGTATGATAATAACAATTCCTATAGCGGACTCCAATTTGAAAGCAACCTCATAGTTCCCCCTTCAATTGAAGAGATCTTATCAACCGGTCTTTATGTTGTTGAGCCTCTCTTTGTAGATCAAGAAGAACTTGGCCATTTAGTCTTAGCTGTGTTATCCCATCAAGCTGTGGAAATTGAGGATATTGCTGCATCTCTTTCTTCTGCGATAAAAGGCATTAGATTGTTAGAAGAGGCAAACCTGGCAAAAGAGAAGGCGGAGAAAGCGGAAAGAGCTTCCAGTGAATTTTTTACAAATATTTCAGAAGGTTTAAAAGAACCTATTTCTATATTACGTTCCCTTGCTAATAAGGTTTCTTTTACTTCTAAAAAACTCTTTGAAGACCAGCTAATTAAAGCGGAACAGCTTTTAGAGTTATCCTTATCTCAACAAGGAGAATTGGAATTAGAGCGTTTATTAGTTTCTCCTAATGCAATTTTTGAGAACTATAAAGATAAGGAATGGATAAAGAAGTCCATTCCAGATGAACTGCCCGCTATTTTTGTAGACAGTTCGCGTTTAAAACAAGGACTGGATATCTATCTTGATAGTATCTTATCTCTTGGCTTTGAGGCAGAACTTAAAGCAGAAGTCAGTCCTCAAGGCTTAAAACTCAGTCTTAGTGCTACAGGCTTTTGGTCACCTTCGCTTTTAGCACGCACTACTTCCTTCTTGTTAGCTGAAAAGATGATAATCCTTCACAGTGGTAGTGTTGAGTATTTAGCTTCTCAACTGGTAATAACTCTTTTATGGCCAAGCTTAAGTGAAAAACCAACAAAGCCTTTAAAAGAGGGGCAAATTTTATATATTAAAAATACGGAAGAGGAAGTAGTTCCTTCTTGTTTAGGAAATTGTCCAACTATCTTAGATGATGAATTGATAGCCAATTTTTCAATTCCGTCCAATGTAAATGCGGTAGCTTTAAGTTTAGAAAGAGAGGATAACAATAGAGATGTTGTTATGCATTTACTTAGCAACTCAAAGCAAACCCAAGAGTTGGCTTACTTGTGTTTTTCTCTTAGTAGTAGTTATTCTAGTTTATCCTCAGCCTTCAATTTGACACGGCTTGAGAGTGGAAATGTAATATGTGTTCTTGGTGATTTCCCTCATTCACTCTTGCCACTGACTACTTTTTCAAAGGTGCTCTGTTTTTCAAATCTGGAAGCACTAAAAGAGAGTCATTATTCACAAGCCGCAGGGTTAATAATCTTTCAAAGTGTTAATTTAGCTTTGCTTGGAGCGGTAAGAAAGGATACCAGATTAGCACAAGTGCCGGTTTTAATATTAGCAGATAGCTTTAAAGAGGAGGAGGTTGAGGAACTTTCTAATCTTCCCAATTTGTTGATTTGTAACACTGATGTAAGTGAAGCTGAGGAGTTTATCTCTCGCATTATTAGTGTTATCTGCAAAGAGGCAATCTTACCTCCTCTAACAGGGGCTCTTGTTAAGAAAGCAATTGCTTATTTGAACAAGAATGCAAGATGCCAAATCTCGCGATGGCAAATAGCGGGCTCGGTAAATATTAGTGAAGATTATCTGACTCGAATCTTTCATAAAGAGATAGGACTTTCTCCAACAGACTATTTAAATAGACTGAGAATTCAATTAGCCTGTGAAGAATTAAAGCTAACAGGTAGTACTATAAATGAAGTTGCCTTCAATACAGGGTTCCAGGATCAAGCCTATTTTTGTAGAGTTTTTAAGAAAATAAAAGGTTTTTCTCCTGGAAACATTCGAAAAAGGTAGAGAAAAAGTCGGAAAAGTACAATAGCTTGCATGAAATATCTTTTTTAATACCTATAGACTTTAGTCATAGGGGTTTAACCGATGAAAGAAAATTTAGCAATACAGAATAATAAGTCCTCTCGATTATGGAAAGAAATTGTACGACATAAATCTGTTTATTTATTACTAGCAATTCCTTTTACTTATTATATTATCTTCAAGTATATACCAATTTGGAATGCTCAAATTGCCTTCAAAGAGTATTGGGCAGTACAAGGAGTAAATAAGAGTCCTTGGATAGGTTTAACAAACTTTAAAACCTTTATCTCTTCTTATTATTTCTGGCCATTAATTAGAAACACCATCATGTACAGCGTTGGAAAGTTAATAATTAGTTTACCTTTATCTATTATACTTTCAATTGCTATTTATGAGTGTACTAGACCAGGACTTAGAAAGACTGTTCAAACTTTAGCTTATTTACCTCACTTCCTATCTTGGGTAATTATGTATGGTATTTTGTTAGCGCTCTTATCTCCAGGAGATGGTATTGTTAATGATGTAATCAAGTACTTTGGAGGAAAGCCAATTGACTTCTTATCCAATACTAAAGCCTTTCCTTGGGTAGTATTATTTTCCGATGCTTGGAAGGAAATGGGCTGGTCAGCAATTATCTTTATTGCTGCTCTTATGGGAATAGATGTTTCCTTGTTTGAAGCAGCAACCGTTGAAGGTGCTAATTCTTGGCAAAGAATTAAATACATAACGCTACCTGCTATCAGGCCGGTTATTGTAACAGTATTACTTTTAAAGCTTGGAACCATCTTAAATGCAGGTTTTAACCAAATCTTTATGTTGTATTCACCTCAAGTCTATTCTGTTGCCGATATTATCGATACCTGGGTATACAGACAAGGTTTGTTAGAGTTCGAGTTCGGGCTTGCTACCGCTGTAGGTTTGTTTAAGGGCGTAATTGGTATGGCACTGATTATGATCTCAAATAAACTCGTATCTAAAATGAGTGAAGGCTCATCATTGTTCTAAGGGAGGAAAGAATATGAATCAGAAAACAAAAACTTTACGACCTGTAGTACAAAACAAGAAAGTAAAGCTAACTTCTTCAGATAAAGTTTTTAATTACCTCGTTAACACCTTTATGGTCTTAACTTTCTTAATTATCTTTATTCCAGTTTGGTCAACAATTACTTTGTCCTTCCGTCCTAATGATTACATCGGTACTAACTTAGAAGGTATGTTCTTGCCTTTCTGGAGATGGTCTACTGATGCTTATAAAGCGCTGTTAGGTAATAATGGATTCATCAGCGCCTTCTTAAACAGTATAAAGATTTTAATTGGTGGTGTTGCTTCTTCTTTGTTCTTAACAATTCCTCTTGCATACTGTTTATCGATTAAAACTCTACCGGGTAGAAAGTTTTTAAACTATACAATTGTTATACCTTATGTGTTTAACGTTGGTATAATCCCTGTGTATTTATTAATCGTAGCCGTAGGACTGGTTAATAAACTACCATCTGTTTATCTACCGGGTGCTATTTCAACTTATAACTGTATTATCATGAGACAGTTCTTTGAAGGAATTCCTGGAGAGCTTAAAGAATCTGCCAAGATTGATGGATGTTCAGAGATTCAAATCTTATTTAAAATTATACTTCCGTTATCTAAAGCAATTGTAATGACCATAGGACT
>CAYYEN010000152.1:0-6781 GCA_964470795.1 uncultured Spirochaetaceae bacterium
CAAACGTTTCTTCTTTGTACGAGTTATAACTAAATGTATCGTTATAAAAATATTTTTTAAAGTTAAGTCTATAATTTGAAACTTTAACTCTTAAACCTTTATCGTTTAATACATCTACATTACTTTTATAATTAAAAATTACTTTAAATTTACCAATGGATGATGCGGTTTTAGCAAATGCTAAATTAACGTTAATTTCTAATCCAGCTTGATCCAATTCGTTAAATTCAATATAATGCTCTTTTAATGTTTCATCATAACCAAATGTAATATTATCATCATTATATGAACTCCCTAACTCTATATCATAACCTTTATTTAAAATTAACTCGCTACCATCTTGTGATACCTTTTGATTTAATACATATTGAACTCCAGCATTTTTAGTATAGTTTGAAAAGAATTCAGTTTTGGGTTGTCTAATTGTATAGTTTGGTAAATATTTATCATCTAAATTATGAATAATATCTAAACAATTTACATTATGTTCCCACAAAGCACCATAACTATGTTCATCACTTTCAAAACCTCTTCTTCTCCTCATGTTGTTATTATCACTTGTTATAAAATAAAATGTATTAACTCCTTCTATTTCATCTAATTCATCATCAACTTCGCTATACTTAATTTCTAATTTAGGTTCTATTGGTTTTGTTCCATTTATAAAGTCTAATTTGTCTGGTAAGTATAATGTGAAATTTAATTCATTAAATGTTCCATCTTCAGTTCTTATCATAGAAATAGGTAGGTTTACATTATTAGTTATATCTAAATAATCTACATCATATTTTCTTTTTATAAGTATCCTCATTGCTACCTCCTATTGTATGTTCCTACAATTAATCTTTCCCTTTGTCTGCTACTTTCAAACATATCAATACTAACTTTTTCATTAAACATTTTAGTTTGTTGTATATTTTGCATTGCTGTATTTACTGCGCTTAAACTCATATTGAATAACTGTAATCCAAAGATAGCAAAATTCCCTACGGCTTTACTTGTAATTGCTGCACCAACAGTTGCTTTTATATTATTACTATGTAAATTAAATCTTGTTTTATTATTTTGTATCTTTTGAACGCTTCTACTATCTCCATATAAGGTTTGTTTATTAATCTCATTATCATAACTTAAGTTAACTAATCTTTCTACGTTTTGCATAGCGTAGTTTGATAATCTTCTTTGAATACTAACTCTTCCACCTTTTCTTCTTAAACCTTTTAAATCTACTGCATCTTCTTTAATCTCATCTAAAACTTCTTCTACATCTTTGTTCTCATCAGTAGGTGCTTGTGTTTCGGTTGGAGATTGTCCTTCAACAGTATGTATAATTCTTATTTCACTTTGTAAAATATCTGCCACTACAACTCCCCTCCTTCAGTAAACACTAATCTTAACACGCTATTAGCCGTTCCTTTGCTTTCTTTAACAACTTCATCTAACAACACTAACTTATTTATAACAACTCCGTAAAGGTCTAATTCTAACTCATACATTGGTTTTCTATTATCATCTAATATTAAATCGTTTTGTAATGTTTTAAACACTTGATAACCTTCTTGTTCACTAACATTAAAAGCATAAGCTCTAACTTTGTTTGTAAATAAACTTTTAATCATATTACTACTTGGACTTTCAAATGGAACACTTGTATTTTGAGTTGCTATACTAAAGTCTAATATAGGTATTTTATCTCCATTTAATTTAATACTAATTGTATCATTCTTATATGTAAAATATAAAAACGCACTCATTGAATTACTTGATAAGTTATTTGAAATACTAAAACCATCATAATCATAATTACTATCAATAATAATATTTCCACCAATACTAAACTCCAACTTTTTAACCATATTAACTTTTTGATTATTAGTTAAAAATAAGTCAGTATTATTATTAAGTGGAGTAAGTGGTATCTCTACAATAAATACATTACTATTTAAGTTGTGGTTGTTTGATCCATCATAACTTTCACTTAAATTGATAAAGTTTGTTTTTCCCATATCATATTTAAAACTTAACATTGGCATAACTTCATCATCTATTTTTAACATAGCATCTTTTAACATTGAGTAGTTTGATGTTGCTACTCCGTTAAATGAGTAAATTAGTTCATATCTTAAATTACCACTACCGCTACCTTCGCTAAAGTCTGCTCCAGATATTTCATTATTTTTAACTATGGTAACTCTATAATCGTTTATCATAAATGAGTTAGTTGTTGCCTTTTCAAATTCATCAAATACTTTAAACATCTTTTGTCTATCTTTAGAAAAAGGCATTACAAATAGTTGGTATCTTAAATCTAAAACTGTTCCCGCTTGTAATTGTTCGTATTGTATAGGAACTAAAGCAAATGGAGTTAATTCTATACCGAAGTATTTTCTTCTCCATTCCATATCTACAATATCTAAATTACCTTTAAATGATATTTCATAACCTAAATCAATAGCTATATCATTTAATAATTGTTCTATGTAATTTAATAGTTCTAAATTAATCATTTGTAATCACCTATACTTTCTTTCGAATGATATACTTTACCATTCCATTTACTCATTATATCAAACATAGCACTTTCTGCTTTCATATAAAATAAGTAGTTTCTATTTGGTTTATCATACTCGATACTCTTGCTTCCATATCTTTTGCTACCATATTCACTCCTACCAAAATGTCTTGCGTATCTTATCGTTGGAGTTAAAACTGCTTCTTCATAATATGGTATATCGCCTTGAACTACTGTTGAAAATGTTGTTTGATTTGTTCCTAAACTTTCATTTCTAAATGTTATACTTTCATATAATCTATTAGTATTACTTCTTACTCTTTTTCCTTCAACGTATATATAATCGACTAACCTACCATTATCATTACTTTGATACCTGCTATTTCTCGGTGCGTGTCCTTTAATAATATTAGTTAATCTTCTCGCATCTTGTTCTATTTCTAACATTATTTGTTTTGTCATTTTAATGTTATGAAAAATTGTCTTACCAATTTATATTGGCTACTATCATAATAACTTGTGCTTATACTTTCTATGTAATATGTATTATGATTAAAGATAATTTTATCTCCCGTTTTAAATGATAACTCTCTAAATGTTCTAATAGTTAATCTTGTTGCTTGTGTTCTTATATTTGATACGTTGAATGTTCTAAATTCTTCATCACTAACTAAACCAAACTTAAAGTTTACTGGTGCATCATATGTTACATCTAATTCAACATTTGTTGGAACTATTTTTGCTTGGTGTGATCCAATTAATTTACAATATTTTGAACTTAACATTGCTAATCTCATAATCAATACCCCACTCTAAATTTAGTTCTAAATGGTATGACTTTTCTTGCACCTAATAAAGCGTATTTAGCATTTTGTAATGCAACACTATAATCTTTTGCTTTTCTTATTTCTAATAATTCTTTATAATCTCCTGTTACAAGTGCTACGTTTATAAACTCTAAAATATATTCTAATACTTGATATAATGTTTCTTTATTATGTGCTATTGACCATTCCCATTCTAAAAGGTCAGTTCTTCCAGCAAATAAATACATCTTTGCCGTTCTTGTTATTGCTAAAATAGATCCTTTAGCTTCTAAATCAGTATTAAAATGTAATAATACATCTTCTCCCGTTCTTTTTTTAATATAATTTATTGTTGGAACTGGAAAATGTAATACATCATCCCAAGTAAAATCACTTTCATATTCATCAAATTTTACTAATTCTATCATAGTTATCACTCCTTCTTTATTAAAATTATACCATATAATAAAAAAAAGAGATATATCTCTATATCTCCTTTAAATTGTATGTTAATTATTCAGCAACAATTTTCTTTAATACTCCCCAAGCACCATTACCAACTACACGTTTGATACCAAGTGGGTTTGCATGTTCAATATCAACATCTCTATCACCAATAGCTTTAGAAAGTAAGATACCTTGAACTAAATAACCTTTAAATGCTCCACCATTTTCTGCTCTACCAAAGTCATAGAAGTTGTTGAAAGCAAAGAAATGTTGTGGGTTATACATTACATAATCTACATCATTTTCAAATAATGGGTTATATACAACTGTCATTCCTAATAATGTTCCAATAGTTCCTGTTAAGATAGCATCATATACTGGAACAAAGTCGCCTGTTGTTTGTAATTTTAATGCTTTAGCTCTACCTTTTCTACCAACCATTAAGATTGTAGGAACTCTATCTAAATTTTCAGTCATAACATCAATTAACTCATTTTTAAATGCTAATGGGTCAGTATTGTTAGTTGTATCAGCAATAGTATTTACTTCTTCTAATAATGTTTCAGTTAAGTAAGCTTGCCATTCATCAAAAATTGAATTAAGAACTAATTGAGCTTTCTTACCTTCATCAGCACTGTTTCTTGCTGCACCAGTTGCATCATAAATTTTTTCACTTTTCTTAATAACAATATCAACTGGAACGTTACGGATTGCATCTCCTTCATATTCGTGAGTATAATCTAAAGCACCTGCCGTATTAACATTAACACGAGTTGCTTTTCCAATACCTAAACCACGAATAATAATGTTAGAACCACGACCACTACCAGAACCAACTGTATATTCTTCCCAACCACTTACAAATGTAAATCCTTCTGCAAACGCTAATGTTTGTCTATATGGTAATTGTGTAGCACCTTGAATTAAGTCAGTACTCTCAACACCGTTGTATAAAATTAAATCTTGAAATTTAACCATTTTTTATTTCCTCCTATTTTTTGTTTTTTTGTTCTTCAATATATTTTTCCAAACCTGTTTTACCTTCCCCACCATTACCTTGAAAGTAGTTTCTTTCTTTTTGACCTCCAAATAACTCTGGGTATGTTTCTTTGATGAATGTTAAATCTTCATCTTTATCACCTTTTAAATGTGGTTTAACTAATTCTAATCTATCAGGTCTTAAACCATTACTTACTAAATTGATTTGAGAATTAAATAAGTTTTCTATGTTAGTATTTCTTTCTAAACTTTTCTTTAACTCATCTCTTTCAATTTTAATAGCTTCTAACTCTTCATTAGCAATAGTTAAATTTTCCATTTGTTCCTTAACTAATGATTTTGGAATGAAAGTTTTTTCTGTAAAAGCTTTCTCCACATCTTCTTCAAACAAATTAACTTTATATTTCGAAGATAATTCGTTTTTTAAATCAGTTGTAGTTTTATCTACCAACCTTGTTACTTCACCATCAATTTTAGCAATGATGTCCGCTTGTTGTTCTTCTGGTATTAAAGAACTAACAATGTCTTTTATTTTGTCCATTGTCTTTACCCCTTTATATTTTATTAGCATTATCCGTTGCCTTCGTAAACTTATTATAACATATAAATAAAAAAAGACTACTATTTAAAGTAATCTTTCTTTAAGGCGGTAAAACAAACTATGAATAGGGCTATCAATTCCCTATAAATATTATAACACTTTACTTTTCACTTTTCAAGTTGTTATCTACTCCATCTACACCTTTTCTATTCTTATCAGTTTGGTCTGCATTAAAATCAAATTGTGTTGTCATAGACATTATTCTTTGGATTTCAATTTCAATTTCTTCTTCAGTGTAAATACCATTGTTTAATTCACTAATCGCTTGTTCTCTTGATTTAATACCAAATTGAACTTGTTTAATTAATGTGTTTGTTAGACTTTCAATACTTGGAGTTATATATTGAGCAAATATAATATTTAATTTTACTTTATCTACTGTAAATCCTTCAAACCATAAAATTCTATATAATACATTAATCATAAATTTCTTTAACTTGTCTATATGATATTCTCTTAATCTAATTGACACTCTTTCTTTGTCTGCACCAACATCAGTATTATTAATCATCTTTTCTACTAAACTATAACCTATACTAATTGGACTTATCTTTGCATCTAAACAAGCTTGAATAACTGTAAGTGCTAAATTTCTTTCAATAAAACCAATAGCACTCT
Source organism: uncultured Spirochaetaceae bacterium (assembly GCA_964470795.1). Taxonomy (GTDB): domain Bacteria; phylum Spirochaetota; class Spirochaetia; order Sphaerochaetales; family Sphaerochaetaceae; genus Bullifex. The sequence goes on from CAYYEN010000152.1 coordinate 5,984, forward strand.
TTCCTTCAACTACTTCAATTAAGTTTGCTCTTGCATCTATGTTTCCACCATTTACTATTTTAGTTGTAGAATACTTATCGTTAAAACTACTTTGCATATCTCCTTGACTTAAAGCATTTTCTAACAATTCATCTTCTGGTATATATTTCATTGTTTGTGAGTTTACTAAATCTTCATCTTGGAAAAATAAGTTTTCTGCTAAACCATTTTCTATATGTAATATATTTGGTAACATTCCTTCTCCAATATCTAAAACATCATATGGTCGATAATCATAATATCTTTCTAAATCATCAATTTTTAAAACACTTTTAACTGTTTCATTATCTAATTCAGTTCCGTTTTCTTGATAACCTTTAATTGTTAAAATATAATTGTCATCACCAATAAATTTATAACTATATTTAAACTCTAAATAATGTTCTTTTTCATAAACAACAAATGTTCTAATTACTTCATTCTCTTTAAACTCTAAATTAAATTCAGGTTCAACAGCTAACTTAACTAATTCTTCTTTCTCAACTTTTTCAGTCAATTCATTTATAAATTCTTTTGTATCATAAAATAAATATGCTTTACCATTAGTTGCCGTTGCCGTTTTATATGTTTCAATTACATCATTAACAAAATTACCATTTCTATAAATTAAATTAAGTGGTTCTTGTATTTCTTTTTGTTCAGTTTTAAATGTTACATCTCCACCAAATACCATTTTAGTCATCGAACCAATTATATCTTCACCTAACCCAAAGAACTCTTTTACTCTTGGATCTAATAAAAATAAATTTTTATATCTAT
>CAYYEN010000153.1:0-6779 GCA_964470795.1 uncultured Spirochaetaceae bacterium
TTTAACAATAGTGTTAAAACAGAACATCACTTCTCTATTAGGTATCTTTACCCAATGATGAAAATAATAATCTCGAGTTTTTTCCTCTACCCCTTCAGGTTTTTCTGTTTCACTTAAGTAACCTAAAAACAATAGAGCTGCCATTATATTACCACTATTATTTAAAACCGTATCATAAGTAACTGTAGTATCTATTCCTACATAAATGGAATCTCCACTTAAAAGAGACTCAAAGTCTTTTTTCAAAGTCCTAGATTCTAATATCTTTAATAAAAGGGCCTCGTTATTAGCATCAAATAAAGGATAAGCACTTGTAGAATTACCATTCTTTTTTCCAACAAAACTAAGCACGCTACAAGGATTTATTAATTCACACTTTCCTATACGGTAACCACCACAACTTGTAAGCACTTCCTCATACTTATCCTCTAAATTGTAGTAAGTGAGGAGCTCTTTAGTCTCTTCTTTAGTAAAGCCAAAGTAAGAAGAATTGGAACTATCTAAAACGGTATTAATTAATGCATTGTTGAATCCTGTATGAATTTCGTTCTTTGCAATTTGCAAGCACCCGGTAATTAGGGCAAATTGTAGATTCTCATTAGTTTTAAAACCATTTGAAAACATGCTGTTAATGATATCTGCAACATAGGCAAAAAGGCCTTCTTCGTTTGCTTTATTTAAAGGAATATCATAATCATCTACAAGTACTATTGGTCTAATATGGTGGTAGTCATATAAGATCTTTATAAGGAAAGAAATGGCGGTTTTAATGTCGCCTACAGTTTCCTCTTGATTTATTATTCTATTATATGACTTCAGATCGCCTTTATCTAAAACTTCTTTTACATAAGAGTGTCTTTCATACTCTGTATAAAGCTGTTGGTTAAAGGCTTCAATAAACTCTTCTTTAGTAGTTCCTATAACGCCCTTAAAAGTTAGAAAGATTAATGGATATTTATTTTGATATTTTTCACAGAGCTTAGTTTCTTTAGAAATTGCTAAATCTTTAAAGAGGTAGGAATTCTCTTTTTCATCGATATCGAAGAAATAGCGGAGGGTTGATAACATGAGGGTCTTTCCAAAACGTCTTTGGCGCAGTGTTAAACATGTTTGGTTGATACCATACTCATTAAGTAGTTGCTTTATATATAAAGTTTTATCTACATAATAGCCATTGCTATCTATTATAGACTTAAAATCATCAACACCGACTAGTATACGCTTTCTTTCCATTCTCCGCCTCTTTTTATGATTATACTACATCTATCAAAATTTGGGGAAGAATCTTAATATGGGCAATAAAAAACAACTAAGAAGTAATTTCTCCTTAGTTGCTTTTCTCTTAAGTTTTTTGCTCAATCAGTCTTTTTTCTCATCCTCAGAATGCTTTTGAGCGTTCTTTTTAGGATACAAGAAACGTTTAATTTTTTGAGTTGCAGTTCGATCAAAAGGCTCTTCTTGAAGTTGAACGCTATCGATACGGTTCTGGGTTGAAAGCTCTTTGTTAAGTCTAGCCTTTAGTTGCGTAACATACTTTTTAGCTTCTTCATTAGCATCTTCAATAGAAATTGCCATATTCTTTGCCATCATTTCAATATCGAGTTTTACTAAAGCAAGTAAAGTACCATTTTCAGGAACAACTAAAGATTCTTGAACGAATTCTTGGGTGTTGATCAAGTACTCGATAGATTCTGGATAGATGTTCTCTCCAGCAGGTCCTAAGATCATAGTCTTACAGCGGCCTCTAATAACTAACTTGTTTTTCTTAGTAAGAGAGCCTAAGTCCCCTGTTCTAAAATAACCATCTTGGGTAAAGGCTTCTTTATTAAGCTCGTCATTCTTGTAATAACCGTTCATAACAGAAGGTCCTTTAACTGCTATTTCACCTACTCCTTCTTCATTCTTATCAAGAAGACGGAGGTCTACATCTTCTACTAAACCACCAAGTGCACCTGGTTTATGGTTCTTAGGACCACAACCAGCAATTAAAGGGCTGGTTTCGGTAAGACCGTAACCGAGAGCATAAGGGAACTTTGCTCTATATAAGAAAGTTTCAACTTCTGGCTCTAAAGCAGCTCCACCGATTCCAAAGAATTTAAGTCTTCCACCAAAGGTAATCTTTAGTTTACGACCAATAGTCTTATAGATAAAAGATGCAAAGATTGGGTTTTTAATAAGCTTTGCAATTCGTTTGTTATCTCTTAGGACAGGAACAACTGCAGATTTATATACCTTCTCCATCAAAAGAGGAACAGATAACATAATCTCTGGTCTTACACTCTTTAAGGCAGGAAGCAAGATGGAGACAGCTGGTGGTTTACCTAAGAAGTGGATTTCACAACCACACATCAAAGTGAGTATTTGACCAATAGTAAATTCATACACATGGCTCATAGGTAAAATTGATAATACTTTATACCCCGGTTTAATCTTAACAAAGTGATTAGTGCACCAGTCCGCATTACGGAGAATATTTTTATGGGTTAAGACAACGCCCTTTGAAGTCCCGGTAGTGCCTGAAGTGTAGATAATAGATGCAATATCATCTTCTTCAACTTCTGTCTTGGGTAAATTTGCTTTACCTTTACAATTGGTGCAATCGATACCTGGAGCTTCTTCAAACTCTTTAGCAGTGCTTAGCTTGTTAAACTCATCTTGAGGAATTGCAAATAAATCTTCTAGACGGAATAACATTAAATTATTTTCAACAATGTAATCTTTAACTAAAACAAATTGCGCTTTTTGACAGCATACGCCCTTGATATCACTATGGATAAAAGCGTTCTTTGCTTCTGTTGCTGAGAATCCTGGAAGGATTGGAACTGCGATAGCACCAAGAGTGGTTAACGCAAGGTAGAAAATCATCCAATTAGGAGAGGACTCTCCGTAAATTACAATCTTATCACCTTTAACAATTCCTTTAGAATTGAGGTAACAAGCAACCGATTTTACCTTAAGGCTGAGTTGTTTGTAAGTAAGGGTGGTTGTATCTTCTTCTTTAAATACAGTGTAGCAAATTCTCTTAGAATATCTACTCACAATTGCATTTAAAAAGGAAGGAAAAGTATAGCGGTCCACACAACGCATGGTGTAGTTGTCTTCACGCTTTATTTTTGCACATTTTTTAAAAGTTAATCTATTTTTCTTTTCCAGTTTCTTCTGTTTTTTTAAATCGTTCAATTGAGTCCTCCATAACTCTGTCCTCGCTCACAAACCACATACGAAATATCTTTTGAGAGCAAAGTAGCTGCACATTCTGATACTAAGTCTACAGTATTATTGTTATTCGATAAATGAATAAAATATACCATTTTATAGTGAATATTAGCTGTATTTAGCAAATTCATAGCATCTGTATTTGATAAATGGCCATATTCACCCATAATTCTTTTTTTAAGGGGCCAAGGGTAAGCTCCTTTAATTAGCAAGTCTTTATCGTAGTTACTTTCGATAAATAAAACATCTGAGTGCTGCATACAAGAAACCATCTCTTCATTCCAAGTCCCTGTATCGGTTAAAACAAAGAAGTTCTTTAACGGATGCGCTATCACATAACCACAAGAGCCGACACTATCGTGTGTGGTTCTAAAAGGGGTTAGGTGAAAGGAAAATAACTCTTCTACTTGGTTAAATTCAAAGCGGTGTAAGAGCTCAGCTTTAATATTAAGTCTTGCCATTATGCGAGGCTCTGCATCTACTGCCATACTACTTATATATATAGGAACACCTAACTTTCTTGAAAGAACTCCCAAGCTTTTACTGTGGTCAGGGTGAAGGTGAGTTACAAAGCACCCTCTTACACTCTCAAGCGGGATATCAAAAGAAGCAAGACGTAAGGTTAACGCAGTAAAGGTAAGGCCCATATCTATCAAGATTGAATCCTTACCATCATAAAAAACATAACAATTACCACAAGAGCCACTAGAGAGAACTGCCCACTTAATCATTGGATATTCATCTTTGCTAAGGCATTTTTATTAAAGCCCACAGCAGCTTTGCCCTTTTCTCTTAAAACAGGGGTCTTTAATAGCTCAGGATGTAACATTAACTCTTCTACAGGGTCGAAATCACGCCAAGCAAAGCCTTCTTTCTTGTAGTAAGCACTTTCTGTGTCGATACATTCAGAGGGAGAAGTAGAGCTGAAAATACTTTGCCATTCCTTTTCACTCAACACTCTTTCTTTTAAGTCGAGGAATTGAAACTCGTACCTATGTTCTTTAAAATAGCGAATCGCTTTTTGTGTTTCTTTACACTTATTAGTACCAATTATTTGAATCATTTGCTTTATTTTACTAAAATACCTTCAAGTGTCAAGAAAAAAGAGAGGATATGGGTTAAAAATCTCAGATAACTCCCTTTTTTAAACTTGACCTCTAATAGTCAAATTCATACAATCAAGCAAAGAGGTTTTAGATGAAAGATAGAATTAAAACATTATTAACTTATGAGCCTTCTGATACTATTATCAGCACAGAAGGTTGGGTAAGAACTAAACGTGATAGCAAGAACGTTTGTTTCTTAGAGCTAAATGACGGGTCCACTTTAAAAGGCCTTCAAATAGTTGTAAATAAGGATAATTTTAATAATTGTGATATTTTATCTGATATCGCAACCGGTACCGCAATTAAGTGTGAAGGTAAGCTCGTTTCAAGCCAAGGTGGTAACCAGGCTATTGAACTCGATTGCTCTTCCATTACTATCGTTGGCCTTTGTCCTTCAGATTATCCTTTACAGAAGAAAAGACATACTATTGAATACTTAAGAGAGATTGCTCACCTTAGAGCTCGTACCAACTTAATAGGAGCTGCTATGAGAGTCAGAAATACTTTAGCTTATGCAGTACACTCCTTCTTTCAAGAAAATGGTTTTGTATATGTAAATACCCCTCTCATCACAGGTAGTGACTGTGATGGTGCTGGTCAAATGTTCCAGGTTACCACCCTCGATTTAAACAATCCTCCAAAAACAGAGGAAGGAGAAATCGACTATGCTAAAGACTTCTTTGGTAAGAAGACAAGTTTAACTGTATCTGGTCAACTTGAGGGTGAAACCTATGCTATGGCACTTAAGAATATTTATACTTTTGGACCAACCTTTAGAGCTGAAAACTCCTTAACTTCTCGTCACCTTGCAGAGTTCTGGATGATCGAACCTGAGATGGCTTTCTGTGATATCAACCTCAATATGGAAGTTGCTGAAAGTTTCTTAAAATACATCTTCCAAGCGGTACTCGATAAGAATGGTGAAGATTTAGCTTTCTTTGATCAATTTGTACAAAAAGGTTTAATTGAAACTTTAAAACATGTTATTGCTTCTCCTTTTGTTCATATTACTTATACCAAGGCAGTTGAAATTCTTTCTCCACACAATAGTGAATTTGAGTATCCTATTGAATGGGGTGCAGAACTTCAAACTGAACATGAGAAATACCTTACTGAAGTTGTTTACAACTCCCCTGTTATTGTTACTGACTACCCTAAGGGAGTTAAAGCGTTCTATATGAAGCTTAATGAGGATAACGAGACTGTTAGAGGTATGGATGTACTTGTTCCACGCCTTGGTGAGATTATCGGAGGTAGCGAAAGAGAGGCAGACCTCGATAAACTACTCTCTCGTATGAAAGAAATGAATCTTGAAGAAAAAGATTACTCTTGGTACTTAGACTTACGTCGCTATGGTAGTGCACCACACGCAGGCTTTGGTCTCGGTTTTGAAAGAGTTGTCCAATATGTAACAGGAATTAGCAACATCAGAGATGTTATCCCGTACCCACGTTACGTTAAGAGTGCTGAGTTCTAGTAAATAGCTCAACAACTCCATAAACAATTAACTGCTGAGTAGAAGTTAAACCAAGCTTCCTCAGCAGATTTTTTTTATGCATATAGTAAGTATTTGATGAAATTTGTAAATCTTCACAAATAGAGATGGCACTTTTACCTTTCATACAGCCGTAAAGTACTTCCTTTTCTCTAACAGTTAGGCTAGGCTCTTTTATCGTTACCTCTTTGCAGATTCTTGGCACTTCGCTTTCACTCGTGTAGCTTGTGATAAAAACTAACTTTGGAAAGATAGCGTTTAAAAGCTTTGCATTTTGATATTCTGTAAAGAATACAAAAGGAAGCTTTAAGCCACACTCTTTCCACTCTCTTAGGTAGTTAACAATTTGATATGGATAAGAGACAGAAAACACTACAAGAGAATAGGAGTATATAGGGTTATACTCTTTACTTATCACTAAATTAAAAGGAGTGTAAGATCTTTTAAACAATTCAACAGCATCTAGGCTTGGGTTTATTAATAATATCTTCATACTAATAATAGCTGAAGAATGATAAATATCTTACTTTTTGAGTTTTACCAGCGCACGGTCAAAGGCATTAGAAAACTCTGTCTTAGTCTTTTCCCCCATTGCACCCTGTTTCTCAACAAACAGTCCTAAGCAACGCAGTTCATTCATCATATTGCGTTCAGATAATCGTGCTTTGATGTTTTCTTCTGTATAAGTATTTCCTCTATCATCTAATACTAAGGCGTATAAAGAAACAGCACGAGAGGCTAAAGGAATGTCGTGGGTGATAAGTAAATCGTCTTCACTTATATTATCGATAATGTAATCATCAGCACTATTAGCACCGGTTGTTACTACCACCATCTCAATAGCTGATTTAATCTTTCTCAGTTCTTCTCTTTCCATACTCTGGCGATAGGGATCTCTTAAAAGGGCAGAATGATTATCCCGAGCTATTAGGACATCATTAAGTGTTCTATCCGCAACAAAA
>CAYYEN010000154.1:0-6775 GCA_964470795.1 uncultured Spirochaetaceae bacterium
AAAGTGAATTAAAACTAAATAAACAACAGTTTCTTAGTGATGGAGTTTTTGCCACTAATATTATTCCAATACCTGATAATTACTCTCCAGAATCTCAAGATTTAATTCTTAAAGCCTTAGGCGGATCTCGTCAGACTAAATTAGTTTGGCGCTCAATTGCAGCTTTTATTGCTTTAGAAAATCAAATTAAAAATAATCCTTATATAAAAAATAATGATATTGTTACTGTTATTGATAACAATAATTTAGGGTGTATCGTCACCGAATTGGTTGTTTATCGTGAAAACGGGCGTGTAATTCCGGGTAAAAAAGATTCTAACTCTTATACAAAAGAAAAAAGATATACAGGTGTTGGCGAAAATAGTTCTTTACCGCAATTTTACCAAAAGTTAATAATTAAATCTGACTTAAACTATTCCAAGTTTTATAGTAGAATTTACAATGGTGAAGATGTTATACAAATTGATTTAAGAAATGAAGAATTTACCAAATCTGTACGCTATAAACCACAATTACCAGTAATATATTATTATCCAAATGAAAAAGTAAAAATGATTATCTCAATAGGAAAAGAACCTTCTATTGATATCATTGATAATAATCAAAATATAGTCTTATGTAACAATGAAAGTTTAATAGAAGGAGCAACCAAATTTGTTCAGCGTATTGAAAAGCAAGAAATTGCATATTATGAAGAATGCCAACAATTAAATATGGTTGTTCAAACCACTCAAGAAGAAATACATATAAATGAAATAGTACCTCGAAATGGTAAAATCCCAGGGGGCATTCGTAAAGATTTCAAACCAATTGAAGGCCTTTCTATATTAACAAGCAATAAGACAATCAATTTCTATATTCTCTTAGCAACGGAAGATAGAACGGTTCAATTAAAAAAGCTTGAGCAAAATTTATCATTTTCCTTTGATCATTTAGATTCTGTTGAAAAACTTCCAATAATTGTCAAACCATATTTCATTCCAGGACAAGGACAACCTAAATTTGTAGTCGAGCCGAAAGAACAAATTCAAGGTGTTGAGTTTAATCCTATAGAAATAGATTGGGCTAACATCAATGATGCTTTCACAGAACCCGGGATAATCTATTCTGATAGCCTAGGTAGTAAATATAAAACTCTCAAACCTTTTCCAATTACTGTAGAATTTCTTGAAGCTACAATTGAACGCAGTTTTCCTGTGGATATACCACCGGTTGAATGTAATAAAACTTCTTTCTTAGGACTACGTAATAAAATTCATAATGCTTTATTTGGAAATGATAACCATATTATTTTTTATGGAATTGCAACTTTGAATAGTTCTCGATGGCCTAATAAAGATTCTTTTGGTATGCAAAGATTTTTACGTACTAATGTTTTTGGGAGTGTAAAATCTAAAAATGAAGGCTATCCTAAAAACACAGAAGATAAGGAACTAAGTATTACGTTCTTTAAATATTTAAATGAAAGGGCTTTGAGTTGCCAGAATGATAATGATTATTTAAAGTATTTGACAAAGATTGCTTGGACTTACCATGGTGAATTTTTTAAGGAAATATTAGAACGAACCTTAAATGATGTTTATATTGCTGGATTAAATCAAAAATCTGTAAGTAGCCAGAAACTAACATTGTGTGTGAATTTAATCAGTCATGATAATGAAAAACTCATCATACTTTTTATAGCTTTTATGAATAGAATAAAGAACTCAGATTCTTTAAGTAATTGGCTTAGAATTGGATATCAACTATTTATGTACAATACTTCATTCTTAGAAAAAATTAAGAAAAAAAACTTGCATGATTGTGTTGAATCTCTTATCCGTGCTTATCCACATGTTCCATGGCCTAATGCTGCAAACGATATAATGAAGATATTGTTATTTATGTTAAAATATAGAAGATATGATTCAACCTTTTTGCGTAGTAAAGAAACAGATGAAAGTGATAAAGACTCAATTTTGTATTCTCGAATAAAACAAGAAATCATAACACCTTCTTTAGAGTATTTAAACACTAAAAGGTGGGCTAAGATACTTGAAGATTATCTAGATGGAAAGGGCTCACTCGATAGTCCATTGGAAGAGGATAAATAGTAATGGAGATAGTAGAAAAATTGGAAAGTGAAAATGATATTGATAAGTTGATAGAACAAGCAATAATTCAATGGGAAATGGAATCTGATGGGGAATCTAAAAGTTATGATTACTCTAGTATAATAGCGAATCTTTCATTACTTACTAAAAAACCATTAGAGCTTTTCAGAGTATTAGATGACGAGGTCTATATTGATGCTGATGTTTATGCTTATTATAGATTGACAGATTCTTCGATTAGATTAAAAAAGAAAATAGACCCGAATTTTATGAAGAATTTGGAAATTGAAAAAGCTCCTATATCAACAGAGTCAAATTGGGCAACATTTAAAATGTTACTTCAATATTATATCAAATGTGTACGAATCCAAGCTCGCCCCCAATATTATATGCACCCAGATAAAGAGGGGATAAATTACTATATTCCAAAGTCTCTTCCAGTCAATTGGCTAAGAGGCTTAGATGATGAGAATGAAGAAATAATTGTACAATTTGAGAAGAAAGGAACACCTATAAAGGCTGCAATCTTAGCCAATGAAGATTCTGATAATATAGTCTATCTGGGGTATCCAATACTTGCAAGCTTTAATAGAGAAACAGGACTTCCTGATTATTTTACTCCTTTATCGTTAATTCCAATCAAATATAAGTTGGATTCAAAAGATCCCAAAGCGCTTCATTCTGATAAATTGGCTATGGAACTTGATATTGAAAATGTGATGTTAAATCAAGAATGGTTTGATAGAAGTATTCCTGATGATACAATCAATGATATAAATCGCTTAATAGAGTTGAAGGTTGCTGCCTCAAAACACCCAGAAGCAGCAATTGATTTGAAGAATTCTATGCAAGAAATTCTTGCAAGTTCAGTTTATGCAAAAGATGGGGAGTTTAATCCAAATAACTTAATGCAAATATTGCCAATAGTTAAATCTCAGAGAAAATCTTATAAGCAAGTCTGTAATACTGCTATTTTCTTTAAGGCTTCAGATTTTTCCTATACAAAGAATCTAATTCGAGAGCTCTCTGCTTTAGAAAAAATGTCTCCGTCTGATTTAGATAAAACGTCACTTGCTTATATCTTTAGAGAACCTGCCTTTAAATGTAATTCAATTGATAATAAACTACCAATTCCTTTTATAGAGAGTAATGGTGAACAACTTGATAGCATAGATAAAACAATTAATTATCCACTTGCAACTATTCAAGGACCTCCAGGTACTGGAAAATCCCAAGTCGCAGTAAATATAATCGCTAATTGTATTTATAACGGGGAAACAATTCTTTTTTCTAGTAAAAATCATAACGCTGTTAATGCAATTAAAGAGCGTTCTGAGAAACTTCTAGGTAATGATATACCTCTAGTTCAGTTTTGTGCGGATGATCAAAATATTAGAACTTCTTGGTATCGAAGTGAATATCAGAACTTAAGAAATGCAATTACTAATTTTGTAGAACCTAAAACTCAAGGAGCTAAAGATAAAGTTGATTGGGCGTTAACAGACCTTAATGTTCTTTTTGAGACTCGACAAAACTTGGAAGAAATTAAATGTAAAATTGATACATTGGAAAACGAATTTGCTGGTATTGAAAGGATGCTGGATAGTTATTTTACCTCATCTTCTGATTTTGGTAGTTACAAACTAGAAAACTATAAACAATTGAGAGATTCATTTGATTTACTAATGAAATACAACTCAAAAGGGCTAAAGAGATTGTTTTATAGAAAATTTGTAATTAGTAAAGAAGATTACGCCCAATCCTACAATTATATTAAAAATAATTATCCAAAAACATTTTCTCAAATTAAAAAAGATACTTCATTAGCTAAAACTGAACTTAATGAAATTGGAAAAAAATATGAAAGATATGATAAATTGAAGGAATTATCAAAGGAAGAGATACAAAAACTTTCTAAGATTGATGAATCAAATTTAGTGCATGACTATAATGAAATTGAAACAAAATTAGTTCAGAACTCAAAGGAGGCTTTGGTCCAAACATGGTTTGAGCGGTTTTGTGATTTATCTCAAGCTGATTTTGCTACTTTAGACAATAATAAAAAGTTTTTTTGTTCCGAGGGTAAACAAATAATAATTGAACGAGATAAGGAGCGCAAAGCTTTAATCTTGGATACCATCAAAAATCAATATAAAATGCAACCAGCTTGGGCTACTACTTTGCTTTCTATGCACTATGCATCGCCCTTACTCCCTGCAGTTTTTGATCAAGTAATTATAGATGAAGCAGCACAATGTGATCCTATTAGCATAATTCCTGCTTTGTTTAGAGCAAAAAGAGCTTGTATTATTGGTGATCCTCAACAGTTTAAGCCTATAATAAATTTAACTACTACAAGAAACCAGCAATTATGGGAATCTGTTTTTAAAGATAAAACTCAAGCTAAAAGATTCAATCTTTATGATTCTTCTGCTTACTCAATTATGGCTAATGAAAACAATACAATGTTAAAAGAACACTTTAGATGTGATGAAGGGATTGCCTCTTATTTTAATGATACCTTTTATAATGGCTTATTAAGGGTTAGGACCCATGAGCATAAGATAAACTTTCCAACAATTCTTGAAAATAAAGATTCCATTCAATGGGTTGATGTTAAAGATAGTCAGGAGGAAGAAATTAAAGTAGCCTGTGATTATCTAATGAAACTTTATGATAATTTCGATGGAACAATTGGTGTTATTTGCCCTTTCAGGGGCATTGTTGAGACAATAAAAAATGAACTTCCACTTAATTTTAATAATGATGAACGTGTCACAATAGATACAGCTTATGGCTTTCAAGGTGGTGAAAAAGATGTAATCATTTTTGTTTTAGGATTAAATAGTGCTCATTCTAGCCGTGGTCAAATATGGTATTTAACTGATGATGAAAATAAAAATATCTATAACGTTACAGTCAGCCGTGCGGTTGCTTGTTTGATTGTAATTGGGGATAAAGAGAAGTGTGAAAAATCAGATTCTTCTGTATTGAGATCTTTAACATATTATCCAAAGCCCAGAGAAAAAACGGTTAAATTTGATTCTCCTTATGAAGAGAAGCTTTATAAAGCACTTCAAAAAGCTGAAATTCCAAATATTCAACCTCAGTTTGCAATTTGTGGTTATTATCTAGATTTTGCCTACATTGATGAAGACTGTAAAATTGATATTGAAGTGGATGGGAAGGCTTATCATACTAATCTTGATGGCTCTCGAGTCAGGCGAGATTTCCAACGTAACGCGGTGTTAGAACGCCAGGGATGGATAGTATTAAGATTCTGGGCTTCAGAATTGAGTTCTAATATGGATGAGTGCATTGATAAGATAAAGGCTACTATAAAGCACGCTAAAAATGAAAAGCTATTAAGAAAGTAAATCTTAAAAACAAAGTTGTAGGAGTTGCAATCTTTAAGCTTTTCAGGAACATAAGTTTACACCTCCCTTTGAATCAATTGTGGCAACTTCAATTAGGTATAACCAATCGAGGGAGAGAATATAAGTTGCAAAGGACATTTTGTAACCGGTCTGTAGTTTTTGATACAGATTTAAGAAATCTTGGTGGTTTTCAGCCTTTAATTCTTTAATGATAAAAGAAGCTGTGTAGTAAATGCTCTCTTCAATCTTATTCTGATTTATTAATAATATGACTTATTGACTCCTTTTCATTGAAGAAATAAAAATTAAGGTTTGTAGCACTTGTAATTATTCTATTACACTGTAGAAAAATAATCAAACTAAAGGTCTTTAGTTAGTTTTTGAGAGATTAAAGATAATGACTGTTTGAAATAATTCTCAAATTATTATAACCAAGTTACCTAAAAAGAGGTTACAATAATAAAGATTAGTAACTACAGCACTTGGGGAGAGGTGGGATGGACAGTTTATATTTAAAAGAGAAAGACAACGATTTATATCAGTTGGAGCTGTATAGGTCCTCTAGCATAGGTGGTGTATTTACCCTTCGCTTAGATGAGCAGTTAACTTTACTCTATGGTAATGACCTTTATTTTAATCTTCATGAGTATAAACCAAGTGAGCTTATTGGAAAGAGTTGTGCTGAATTTTTACATCCTAAGGATTTTCAAAAAGTTAAAGATGCGCTTTTAAGTGCAAAAAGTTATCATCTTAATAATGCGGTTTTTGAAACACGCATAATAACTTCTAGTGGTCTGATAAAGAATACTCTTGTAAGTGGTAGTTTTAGACAATATGAAGGCTTTGAAGACTTTGAAGGCTATGTTACCGATATTACTCGACAAAAGCAGATGGAAGCGCAGATATCACAGCTAACGGAAGCGGAAAGTGAGCTAACAAAGCAGATACAGCTTTATCGTTCTACAGAGCTTGGTGGTGTATTTACCGTAATTGTAGATGAGTACTTTTCTCTTTTGTATGGCAACGATAAGTACTATAAGATTCACGAATATACTAAAGAGAGCATGCGAACTCGCCTTCATAATCACTGTCTTGAATATGTTCACCCTGATGATCTTGCGATAGTACAACAAACTATCTCGTCAACCCTTGAGAGAGGGGAGCAATATGCAGAGTGGGTGATGAGAGTAATAACTGGCAAAAATAATATCCGCTATATTTTGTGCAGTGGTGTCTTTATTGAGGATAATGGAAGAACTTTGATGAATGGTGTGGTAATTGATATTACCAAGCAAAAGCTTATTG
>CAYYEN010000155.1:0-6767 GCA_964470795.1 uncultured Spirochaetaceae bacterium
AGCCATAAGGCTTATGATTGATCTCTACTCATTGATTATGAGGCTCTTGCTTTAGAAGTTTGTAATAGTGAAATAGTAGAAAAGAAAAAGTTTGGTGAGTTATTTACTAGGAATGGAGAAGAGATTTTAAACTACTTTTTAACCTTTAGAACTAATGCCATTTTGGAAGGTTTCAATTCTAAAATTAGTATTATCAAGAATAGGGCTAGAGGGATTAAGAACCTCAAGAATTTTATCAATATGATTTACTTTATTTGTGGCGAATTATCTTTTCCTATTTCTTCTATCATGTGATTACTACCCACAGTAAATAGCGAATAACCAGATTAAATCACATAATTCCTTTGCCTAAAATATATTGCATATACAGGGAAATGTCTATTCTATTAGCGTGCTCCTATCGCCACCTTAAAAGGTGGGATTTTCCGCACGCTGTTTAATTTATAAATAATATAGTCACAAGGAAGATTATAAGAAGGAGTTAGCTTAGCCTGTCCTGTTACCTCTTCACATCCTTGTTTTTCCATATAACTTGAACATTACTCTCTTAGCTGTATACCACTGTAAAAATGAATACAATTATCGATACACCCATGGTTTGGCACATAACAACCAGTCATACCACTGTTAGCAGCATTGACTATGGCATCAACCTTAAGGGTGGTGATATCACCTTGCCATAAGTATAATTCCTCACAAATCGGTGTTAACTCATCAATTGAGGTTATTCCTTTATCTCTTATCTCTTCTTGTAAGAACTCATCTTGAACAGTAAGAAATTCTTTACTAATAGGTTTTGGAAGACGTAAATTCATTAAACCTCTCAATAATAGCAATTTATCAGGAATCTTATTAGGAACTGTAATTGATGAATAGTTTTAATCTTCACTAAGTAATTCTTTTATTAAGTAATCTAACCTTTGACTTTGTTTCATCCTCTACCCTCGCTTTCTTATAACTTGTTTAGGACAAATAGAATAGCAACTACCACATCTTAGACAGTGCTCTTGTTCTATCACAACAGGAATTTTGCTGATATCAATACATTTTTGAGGACAAACTGAATAGCAAAGTTTGCAACCAATACACCCCTCGGTTACAAAGTACCCACTTTGTTGAAGCTTGCTCTTTCCTAAAGCAAAAGATGAGCGGACAACGGATAAAGGATTTGAAATATCAAAATATTCCCCCTCTCCTTCATAAAGACAAAAAACTTCTAAAGCTGTTCTTGTTTCTTGAGGATAGAGCTTTTGCATATAGGTATTTTTTTCAAGGATTTCATCAAGTTTTTCAGCTTTGATATTTTTAACTTTGCCTCTAAGTGTTATAGACTTTTTGTCTTTTGTACCAGAAAGGGCAACATATTGCTGTTTTATTAACTGCTCATAAAAGTCTTTTCCTTTCGCAGTTAAAAAGTATAATCCTTCCTCATCATATAGCATCATATCTATAATCCTTGTTTGAGGATGGTTATCCTCTCCTATTGTTGCCACGGTTGTTGAATGAATTTGTTCAACAAGGAGCTTTAAATAATCTTTTGTTTTCATTGTATTAATCTCCCTTTTTAAAAATAAGCCCCTACAACTATAATAGGTGCAGGGGTAGTAGAATTAGATAGCTTCTCCCATCCGGACTTTACCGTCGGTTACGGAATTTCACCGCCTCAACTACGCGTTGTAGGTCGCAGACTATACTGCCGGTTAGGTTTTTAACCTTACCCCGAAGACTATTTAAACTTAAAAAATGTAAGGAGGATTGCCTGAGAAATCTGCAATAAGACCATGAGGATTGTCCAAATAGAAAACTTCAAAGATTGGATTTTCAGCACTCTGGTATTGACCTTTCACTATAGGATTATTCATACAGCCTCGTTTTACAGCCATATTGTTTTCAAATACAACTTTGCCGTTTAAACGAATCCAAGCATAAGAGGGAGAAGATACTGAAATTTCAATTTCAGGATTTTCTAACATATCCTTATAAACATCTTTTGTGTTATTCGTGCAAAACCAAAGTTTTCCATCTTGTTCAAAACAAAACATAAAAGGACGACATTTCGCCTTATTGTCACGACCTACTGTTGCTAAATACTGCACAGGATTAGCTTGTAAAAACTCTACTACTTTATTCATTGATAGCCTCCATAGATTATCATTGTAACAATCGTTGTTACATCTATTACAATAAAGAAGCTTTGTTGTAATGTCAATAGTTACATCTAAAATATTTTAGTTTTCTTTTTTGATACAGCGCTCAGTATCCTCTAAGATCTCTTGTATCGTTATACCTTTCATTTCGTTTTCCATTGCTTGTTGAATCTGTGCCAATTTACTATCTAAAACAGTATGGATGTTTCTTCCAACAGGACAGTCTTGGTTAGGATTTTCGTGGAAGTGAAATAACTGACCGTTCTCAACGCTATCTACCGCTTTATAAACGTCTAGCATAGTAATTTGGGATAAAGGCTTTGCAATTTCTGCACCACCACTTCCTCTAGTTACATTAACGATTCCAGCCCCTTTTAGTTGCTGGAGCAATCGTCTAATAACTACAGGATTAACATTTACACTTCCAGATAGAAATTCACTTGTTACCTTACTATTATCCTTAAAGGTATTAATACATGCCAAAACATGAATTGCTATGGTGAATCTACTAGAAATTTGCATAAAAGCCTCCAAAACTAAACTTAACTAAGGGTAAACTTTTACTAGTTGTAATGTCAATCATTACAATTAGTATGCAATTCAGATTTCTTATTCTTCTTCATGTAATAGATACTAAAGATTAGTGTTATTGCCTCAGTAGTTAAGCTAACAAGCCATACTCCAGTAAGACCAAAGAATGCAGGTAATACTAGTATTGCTATCATCAGAACTACAAGACCACGGGAAGCTGAAATAACAGCAGATTCCTTAGCCTTTCCAATTGAAGTAAAGTAAAAAGAAGCAATAGTGTTAATTCCTGCAAAAGCGAAGGAACTCATTTGAATTCTTAAGCCAAGTTTTACCATTTCTTTTATAGTTAAACTTTTAGAAAAGAGTCCACTATACCAATTAGAAAAGAGGCTCATTACTAAAAAGACTACAACGGCAGAGAGTGTTACCATCTTAAAAGTGGTATTTCTTACTTTTATGGCTAGCTCTTTTTCTCCAGCACCATAAGAATAACTTAAGATAGGTACTATTCCTTGACCAAAGCCTATGATAATCATACTAAATATGTAAGAGACATAACCAATGATTGTAAAAGCAGCGATGCCTTCAACCCCTGCTTTATTTAAGACTACTGCATTATAGGCAGCCATTGAGATACACATTGAAAGCTCTCCGATAAATTCAGAGCCACCGTTTAGGAATGTTTCTTTAATTGAAGCCTTTTCCCAACTAAAATTGCCCAGTTTAAATACTTTAGAGTGGGTAAAATAAAGTAAGTTAATAATTAATACAAGGCTTACTGAGATAACTGATGCCCATGCAATACCAGCAATTCCTAAACTAAATTTAGCCACAAAAAGATAATCCAATATAATGTTTAATACAACTGAAAGAAGATTCATAAACATTACAAATACAGGGCTCCCCTCTCCTCTTATAAACATCCCCAGTGCTGAGATTATAACTATAAGGGGCAATTCTATTATCAATATTTTATAGTAAGTGACAAAGTATCCTTTAGTCAGAGAATCGACCTTTATAAGGGAAGAAATAGCGTCTATAGTAAAGTAAAATATTATACTTAATGCAACTGTTATTATCAAACAAAGCGTAATTGTTTGACGAAAAACATTATTAGCCTCAGCGATTCTTTTAGCTCCTAAAAGTCTACCCGCTATAGAAATTCCTCCAACCGCGATCATTAGGCCAAGCGCTAGATAAAGATAGATGATAGGAAGGCCTAGGTTAATCGCCGCTAAGCCCTCTTTTCCAATAAAATTACCGGTAAAGTAGCCATCTACTAGGTTAATCATCGCAGTTAAGACCATTGCAATAATTGAAGGAATTGCAAAGAGCAAAATAAGTTTACTTCTATTTTGTTTTATTTGAGTTATGTCCATGAGATCCTCCTGTAATCAAATACAATTCGATTATAGCAAGCTCATTTTTCTAATACTTCTGAATTCTTACCATTATTTAATTGGGAGACAGATATCAAACTCCATATAGCCATTCTCTCTAACCAGATGGTATTGATCATAAGAATAGCGCTCATCAATGGTATAATTACTCTTTGGAAACCAAATCCCTACTATCTGTTGGTTAAGGGCATAAATCTCGTTTAAGTAGCCTTTAAAGGGGTAAACAGCATATTTACCGCCAGAAATGGTGCAAGTATTAGGAAACCCTGTCTTGTTCTCAATAGACATGCAGATATCAAAAATACACTTATCCTTATCAGTAATAGACGGATCATCAAAGGTCCTTTCAAAAAAGATAGCATTAGACGCATAGCTTTTGTATTTTTCTACAAACTTACACCAAGCCACTTTCAATTCTGAATAATTTCCTATGGAACGCTCATACGTTACTAAGTATTCGGGTCTTTCTTCAATTCTAATTTTTCCATTTAATTCTTGATAAATTCTATCCGCTTCTTTTGTCGTTTTATGAACTGTTTCTCGAAATTCAGTGGGAGACAGATTATATATTTGGCTAAAGACGGTACTGAAGTTTGAGGCACTATATCCATAATCTTCTCCAATATCAGTAATACTTCGGCCTTTCTCCATTTTGAGTCGCATTGCGCTCTGCTCTAGTTTAAGTTTTTTTATAAAAGAGTAAACACTTTGCCCTGTTTGCTTTTTAAATTGTCGACAAAAATTAGAAACAGACATATTGAGATGGCTTGCAATACTCTCAAGAGTAAGCCCTTCTCCAATGTGGAGTAAAATATATTCTATTGCTTCTGTTATTTTGTCGTTCTTAATCTTCATACAACTCCAATTTTATAGTGATATAAATCCATTTAAAAGGTCTTTTTTAAAACTTTTGCTCTTTTAAATAAATAGTAAACTACCTATTATTTAAAGAAGAGGAATTACCATGAACGAGGATGATAAACCAATATTGTTTTGCGAAAGAAGAGGAGTCTTTGCCTTTTTAATCTTTATAGGTGGCTTTTTTGGAGCCTACACTTTTATCCTAAAAGGTGGAGTCTTTTGTAATGCACAAACTGCTAACTGCGTTCTATTTGCGATTTCTCTTGGAGAGAGAAATTGGAGCAAAGCAGCTTATCTTTTACTTCCTATCTTTGCCTATCTTTTAGGCGCTGTAGTAAGTGAATATGCATACAAGAGCGAGAGACGCAAACATCATATCTTCCGCTTTGAAACCGAATTCATCCTCTTTGAGTCCTTGATCACAATTATCATTGGCTTTATTCCAGACTCTTATCCAGTACAAATTTGCCAAGTTACAATTAACTTCATTGCATCCATGCAGTACAATACCTTTAGACAAGCAGATAAAATACCAATGGCAACCACCTTTTGTACAAACCACATCAGACAAACCGGAATCTACCTTGTTAAGCTCTTTCAAGAGCCTGGAAACGGCAATAATAAAAGACGCTTAAACACTCACCTCACCATGCTATTTTCTTTTATTCTTGGTGGAATACTATCAACCATCTGTTGTCTAAAATTCAGCTCTAAAGCTATTTGGGTCTCCTCTTTATTGCTTATCATCCTTTCTGTACTATTAATCCATGCAGATTTAACAGAAGACAAAGGAAAACTTGCAATTCCAGCTCATGGTCATTAAACCTTTTAGTATCTTTCTTTAGGTTTTTCTGGAAGAGTCCAACCTGTTAACTCCACAATTTCAGGAACTACTGTTTCATTGTTATTAATACTATTTTTGTATTCTTTAGGGGTTAACTTCATAATTTGTTTAAAATTTCTATTAAAGTTAGCTACAGAGTAAAACCCTACATCTTCAGATATCTGTACAATCTTGTAGTTAGTTGAAAGCAATAAGTTACAAGCCTTAGTAACACGAATACTATTTAAATAGTTTAGTGGTGATATATTCATGATGGATAAAAACACACGCCTAAAATGTGAAGTACTTACACAGCAAAAAGAGGCAATATCATCAACAGAAATCTTCTCGCTATAATTATCTTCAACATAATCGATTGCTTTAATTACAAGAGGCATATCTTCTTTACCCTTGATATCATGAACAATGCCCTCATCTTTTTGGATTCTTAAAAACATTATATAGAAGGAGAAGAGTAAAGATTTAACCACTTGCTGGTAATTCTCCTTCTTTTCCCTTAATTCTGTTAAAGCAGAAAGCACTATGTTATGTAAAGCAGCATACTGTACTTCATTTAGAATATACTTAAACTCTTTATACTGGCTTTTTGAGATACTCAACTCTAAAGAAGAGGAATTCATCATACCCTTAAATAAGATTGCAGGCGAAAAAAAGATATAAGACCAAAGGGAAAGTTTTCCCTTTGTCGAATAGGTAGTATGAGGAACGTTTCGAGGAATGCAAGTTATATCTCCTCCTTTAAAATCATAGGAAATATTCTGTATTTCAAGCTTTCCACTCTCGCTATGGCAAATTCCTAGCTCCATGCAATTGTGAAAGTGCAAGCGATCAGAGGGAATGTCAGAAATGACCCAAATGGGACCATCTATCAGCACAACTGGAAATTCAAGGGGACGTTTGTATTTCTAACTCTATATATTGTAACGAGATAACTGTGTATTGCTATGGCTTAAGTAGGGGAGGTCGCCATGAATTATCAAGATG
>CAYYEN010000156.1:0-6741 GCA_964470795.1 uncultured Spirochaetaceae bacterium
GAACTGCTTATTTAATAAGCTATAAAGGTTAACAGAATCCTCTTGCGACTATATTACAAGCCACATTGATATCTCGATCTAATTCCAAACTACAACTACACTTGTAAACCCTATCTTTTAATGTCAACTCAAGATTTCTTCTTGTTCTTTGTTTGGATAGATTTTGACTTTGAATCATCAGATTTGAACTGATACGGACAATAATGTCCAGTGGATTTTAAATTCCTCTGTGTCTACCAATTTCCACCATAGTAGCACATATAACCCCTAGGAGAGTCGAACTCCTGTTTACGCATAGAAAGTCGTCGTCTTAACCGCTTGACTAAGGGGTCTTTTAATTTGAGCAATAGTCAACTATCGCAAATTAGCTGCTTTACTTGCAGTAATTGCAACACATTGCGATGTACAGACTAATCCTCAAATTTATTGCGGCGGCTGGAGTCGAACCAGCTATTTTCAGATAATGAGTCTGATGAGATACCGTTTCTCTACGCCGCAGGATAAGTGGAGAAAGAGAGATTTGAACTCTCGACCGTTTGGTTGCAAACCAAATGCTCTACCAACTGAGCTAGTTCCCCAAATATAATTGTATTCAGTATAACCATTATAGATAAGCGATTCTAGACACGCAAGCTTACCGTATTATAAAGTTACAATTATATCTTTTTATTCTAAAAAAAAGATTGTTGCTGATGTGTCTTTTATATATATTGTCTTAGGAGGTTATCACAATAAAGTGATTAAGCAACTACTGGGATTTGAACCCAGACTGCCCGTTTGGAAGACGGGAGTACTACCATTATACGACAATTGCATTTGGCGGAGTAAGTAGGACTCGAACCTACACACCACGATCTTGTGGCTAATAACGGTTAGCAACCGCCCGCCTTACCATTAGGCTTATTACTCCATTTTAATAGAAACAGATGGATTTGAACCATCAATCTCACGCTTTTCACGTACACTCTAACCAATTGAGCTATGTTTCTATTAAATGAGAACAGGTGAGCTAAAGTTATCGAATCTACACTCTATAAGGAGTGTGCTCTAATCAACTGAGCTATCTTTCTCTATCTCTTAGCAAACACTAAATCTTGCATATAAAACTTAATATTCCAAGACACTAAAGTTTTATAGATAGTGCTCGCTAGAAACAATTCTTGATTTGTTTTTAAATAGCTGATGTGTCTTTTTCGTTAATCTCTCTCTTTCGAGAGAGAGCCAAGCTCGGTTTAGTTGCAAGACTAACCATTTTACTCTAGGATTTAAGCTTCACTCCAATTATTGGACAACTAACCATGGTAAAACCTTACGGCGTGTCATTTTAACCTAGAAACCATTAAGGAATACTTTCTTTGGGTGTAAAGAAGAGTATTAAGGAATAATATTTGTTGTTTCTAATTATGTTAGTATAACTGCAATTATACTAACAATTGTTACAGTTAGTTGTGCTAGACATTTGAATACTTTTTTAACAGAAAAGTTCAAATGTTGCTGAAATGTCTGCTATTAACTGTATGGAATTGCACAGATTTGAACTGTGACCTTCTCGCTCCCAAAGCGAGCGTCCTACCATTAGACTACAACTCCAGAAAGAGGTTAGACAGTTTACGGACAGTCATGTCTAGGACTTGGGGTGTCTATAGGGTATCCAGTATCGAAACTTACATCCTTGCGATGATACCCTAGTAATAAAACTCAAACTAAATAAGAATTTAGAAGTTTTTGTATTTTTATAGCATCTTCTTTCTTTTCAAAAAAGAAAGAAACATATTTGCTTTTCTTTCCAACTATCGTTGCACCGTTCTGAACCAAAAACCTTAGGTAATCTCCATATGATAACCCTAAAATTCTTGCTCCTAATACGTTATATGAGCCATACTTTTTAATGATAAATTTCCCATCATAATAAATTCTATATTTTCCTTCAAATTGTTCTAAAAAGAACATTTAATCACCACTCTCTTTTTACTATAATATAATTATATCATATTTTTCATAGAAAGTCAATCTAGAGAACTTTTCTTTTAGAATCAAGACATTGTAAATAAATCAATTCCAATATTGTTTTAATTATTTTGCTGTAATGTCTTTTTTTTACTATAATATAATTATATCATATTTTTCATAGAAAGTCAATCTAGAGAACTTTTCAGTACCAAGACATTGTAAATAAATTAATTTAAGAATTATTTTAATTATTTTGCTGTAATGTCTTTTTTCTATAATATAATTATATCATATTTTTCATAGAAAGTCAATCTAGAGAACTATTTTCTTTTTTATATCCTCCAAATCTAAAATTTCTTGTTCTGTTAGTTCACAAGAAATATTGTCCCAATCTATTGTAGTTTTTGGAGGTAATGTGATTGTTTTAGTCTCTGCTGTACAAATATCTTTTATGGGAACAAAGTCTTTAATTAAATATTTCGTTACTGTTGAAGGGGAACAACCAATAGCTTTTGCTACTTTTGTTTTTACCCCTAATTCTAAATAAAGCTCATTTATTTTTATAATTATGTCATTTGTTATTTTCATATAAAAGCCTCTTTTCTCTTTTTTACTATAATATAATTATACCATAGAATGAGGAAAAAGTCAATATTAAGAACTTTCCAAGGTTAATTTTTCTCTACAACATATAGATTTAAAGTTGGTAAATTCTTTAATAGCTTTTGTTTTTTTCATAGATTGGTAGCAGATGCCGCCGCACTTATTACATCTCAACACATATCGCATTAAGAAATTGGTATCTTTGATTAATTCTTCAGAAACTTTAAACATGACCTCTTTACCGCCCAGTTCCTTACACTTTTCTTTGAACTCTTGATTATGAGAACAATTTTTGGGCATCAGTAATATATGAGTCAATTCGTGAATTAAGACTTCTCTTTGATTTTCTCTAGACATCGCCAGAAAGAAAGAGGAAACTTCAATCTTATTGGAAAATTCTTCAGTAGTTGACAGTCTTTCCACAGAAGCCCTCGCAACGCATTTAGAGAAGCGTTTATTGTGGATAAGTGTAATTGTTTTTTTAATATTGTTTTTATTTAATATCTCTTCCAATAGTAGTCTAACTTCTTCCAAGTGTCCACCAACTTTCTCTCTATTGATTATATGATTCAATGATTTCTTTTTGTTTTTTTACCTTATGTACATTTCTTTGGGGCTTTCTGGTGATTGGAGATAACGCACCCCAAGTTTTTCTTTGTCTATTATTGTACTCTTTTCTTTCTTTTTTTGACATTTTTTCATATGATTTGAATTCCACAACATCCACTCCTCTCACTCTATAATATAATTATATCATAAAACGAGAAGAAAGTCAATTATATGAACATAATAATATTTCTTTCATTTTTTCTTTTAATTCAGGATCAAAAAGAGTTAATAGTTTCATTAAGTCCTCTAGCCCTTTATAGTTAGCTCTCTCTTTTAGATTTAATTTAGGCTTGCCATAAGACATTAACAGTAGAGACTTAATATAACCTTCTTCTTCTTGTATTTTTTGAACAAAATCTTTTTTCCCATTAGATAGAGATTTATAATATTTGGTTTTTAGCCAAACCGTGTCCTCTAAATGTTGAATAGTTTTTTCTAAAAATAATAGAACCTCCCCTTCTTTGGGGAAATAAGCTCTAAACTCCGAAGCTCCGCCATTAACAATGATATTTAAAAAAGATTTTAAGGATTTGTTATTAGTTCTCATATGATGAGCCATTATATATTTTTTTGTTTTTAGTTTTACTCTATTATATAGCTCATCAACTACAACAAAGCCTTCAATTGATAGATTATTAAACTTATCAGCAAACTCGCAAGCCTCTTTTATATTTAAAAATCCATATTCTCGAGGTTTTTGTATTCCAATATTAACCTCTATTTCTTTAAGAGAGGAATTTTCTCTAGATGCCAAGTGATACACTTGACATCTCTCTTGAGCTACGACTATTTGGTTATATGGCGACACCAATTCAAATAGATAAGTTAGTCCCTTATCTAATTTTTCAAAAGAAAAACCTTGAGCCTTCAGCCCATCCATAAATAAAGCTTTGAAAGAGAATATTGATAAATCTGCTAGAGCATTTCCTGCGTCGATATTTTTTTGAGTGGAGATGTGCCATTCATCATTATGAAACCACACTTTTATTAAAGACCCATCAATCTTCTCGAAAAATCTTAATTTTCCATATAGTTTGGAAGCATATTGTTCTCCATAGTTAAAGAACCTTTTAAAAGGTGCAGCAACAATGGAATAATCTACTTTTGCAAAGATTACTCCTCTAGTCCAATGAAGAAATTCATATTCTCTAGGGGTAGAGTTGGTGTAATATATTAATATATAATCTTCATCTTCGTTGATGATTAAGTTAAAATCATTTTTGAAGACATTCCGCCAATCTTCATTTGTCTTCATTATTTCTTGTAGTGCTTTTATCCCCATAATTATACCTTCTTTCTTATCTTTATTTTCTGTAATAATTATATCACAAGATAAAAATAAAATCAATAGTTACGGCGACTTAATATCAACTTTAGTTTCGATATATAAGCCGCCGCACACTAGTCATAAATACTTAAATGTAAAAAGACGAAGCTGTCTTTTGTAAAGATTCGTTCAAACTCTCCAAAAAGTCCTCAATTTCTTCCTTTATACAATATTTTTCTTCTAGGGCTTCTGGAATAGAAGCTAATATTTCATTTTCAGAGCGAAGTTCCAACTCTAAATCATCTATAGAATTCTTTTTATATTCAGCCTCTATTAATTTCTCTTTTAGAGTGCTTTGATTAGATGGTTCATTATAACACATATAAAAAGCCCTCGTTGCTTCAAGAGAGAGTTTTTCAAAATCTTCTCTTGCATTATTAATTTCTTCAGTTAGTTTTATTTTTTGCATTGAGGTTTTTTTATATTCTTCCAATAGTGACTCAATGTCGTTATTTACCTTTGTTAATTCATTTCGATATTCTTGCACCAAGAAAGCATAGTTCTCTATACTCTCTTCTGTTTCTTTAAACTCTTCTGTTACTGATTCTTTCGAAGGAAAACTTAACCCTTCTTTTATGCTAACATTTCCTTTATTATCAACAGTAATTGTATATGCTAATGAATCTAAACTATCGATATTTGCAACAATCTCATCAATCACATTTTCTAAGATATTATCCATATTCATACCATCTTCCTTTTCTTTTTTATTGTTTTCTCCACTTAATACATCCATCAATATCTTTATACTTTGATCCACCTTCGGATCATTTAGCTGCTCTGCTAATTCAGCAAATGTTATTACCATGGCATATCCTCCTCAGTATTATATTCATATTTAGATAATATTTCTATTATCGATTCAATAGAACCTTTTTTTATTAAGCTCTCCAATTGATTAAAAATTGATGCGGAATACCCAGAGGTAAACGCAACATTCTCATTCTCAAGAGATAGAAAACTCTTCCCACCTTCAACATTCCAGAATATTATCTTAGGCATAGTTTTCTCCGCCGCTTTAAATATCGACTTATATTTTGCAACTATTGTTTGGACCTTCTTTCCATCACCAACAAAACAATCTATCTCACAATCAGAGATTACAAGCAAGGCTTTAGGAGCACCATTTGATTCAACAATCGCTTTTAGTGCACCATCTAAGTTGGTATTATATCCGACTTCATTTGAAACCAAGTCGTATCTATCCTCAAGAGATAGTGTTGGATCTAAATGAAATAATCTAGGGATATCTGTAAAAGTGATAAATTGATTTTTAAATACACCAGTATTTCTTTCCGCAAAATATAGAGCCATACCTATGGAAGTTGCCATTGGACGTCCATCCATTGACCCAGATACGTCTGCCATAACAAGTACATCCTCTGAGAAGTCAACATAATCGGGAAGTGCTTTCCATTGTTGTTCCACCACCCTTAGTTCTTCACTAGTTAAACAGCGTCTATTAAAATTTTCTATTATATTGTATGGGAATAATACGCCGGCATTAATAGTCTCTTTTCCATTTTCCACTTCAGTAATAAACTCTTCGAATCTCTCTTTGTCTTTTTTAATAAATGTATTTTTATACATATTCATAGCAACAGAAGGCACACTTGGGTATTCAATTTCATTATAAGACTTATTGGTTAACTTTGTTTCTACCAAATTTAATTTCTTTCTTATATTAGATAATGTTTTTCTGTATGATTTAGGACTCATCTGTAAAGCTTTTCTGATTGTCTTTGCGGCCGCCCTAGTGTGAGCTGAAGAAGTGTTCTCACTAGGCATCCATTTTGCCAATAGACTTGGGGTTTCTGAAACAAAATCATCTTGTAGCTGTTTATATATGAATTTTAGAATTTTTTCATCTTTTGTTTTTACAAATAAGTCAGTAATGTCGTCCCAACGTCCATATAATACTACCTTACCTAAATTCTGTAATATAAAATTAGGATCAAGCTTGTACATAGTTTCTATGAATATTCTTCCCACTTTTCTCTCGCCCAATCCACCACAACGAATATCTCTGGCATATAAGCACATACGACGAGTTAAGTCTGCCGATTCATTATAAGCCTCTTTAATTCTATTAACAATTATATCTTTATCAAGATCTCTTGATGCCCCAATCGATCCAAACAATGTTGTTACTTTTGAACATAGACCTTCAAATGCGATAGCTCCGTTCTCAGTTTTCTTTCTGTTATGTTATTTAATTATTCGTTAAATAATTAAAGAACTGCTTATTTAAT
>CAYYEN010000157.1:0-1966 GCA_964470795.1 uncultured Spirochaetaceae bacterium
TGTTTGTTTATCAAGTATTTCCCAAATCTTTGATATTTTTCCTGTAAGGATAGCTCCCAATTTTTCAGCGATAGGATTGATGAAACTATAAACTTTTTTGGTATCAAGTCCAAGGTATTCAGAAATCCCAAAAGTAAGCCCACTTGCAAAACCACTAATCAAACCAGATATCATCACCTGTTTGGTTCTAAACCATCCAGAAATGCCCGTCTTGCCCTTTGGTAATATCTTTGATGTTGATTAAACCTTCGCCAACACCATAGATAGCACTCAGAAAGGGAAATTTCTTCGCTACCCAAGTAAGAGCTTTAATTCCTTTACTCCCAAGCCTAACAGCCCCCTTAAATAATCCACTAACACCCATCTTCCGAGATAGAGCCAGCCCACCTTTGAGTAATCCCCCACCTTTGCCACCAATTCCCTTAATGCCCAAACCTAGAAGAACAGAATCTTTAATAGTTTCAACCATTCCACCAAAGCCCATTCCCGTTTTATTTTCATTAAACCCAATTTTATCCGATAATCCATCGAAAAGAAAATCAAGACTTTGATTACCCATTTGTTTCAGGATTTTCTCAAGAACCCCAATTTGAGCCTCTTCCCGTTTTACCTTGGATTTTTCTTTATCTTCTTCCCAGAAATGATCAGCTTTTTTACTTTTCTTTTCTTCTTCTTTTTGTTTCGTTAGATCATCGACCAAACTAATAACATTTTTGTTAGCATCCTCAATTTTCTCAGATACTTCAAAAAGCCCGCTCATTAAACGCATACCAAGAGTATCAAACTGTTTTCCAAGGGTATCCATGAATTTTTCAAATTTATCCTCAAAGAAAAAGTTTTCTGCTCCTTGATTACTATTGTTCTGAGAAGCAAATAAAGTATTGATCGTTCTACTTAGTTGTCTATTAGTCTTTGTTTGTCGATTAGAAGCCTCAAGGAGAGCGCCAACTAAGTCCTTTGGATTATCCCTTATAACATCAGGTAACATCATTTTGGAGCTTTCCCCTTTCCTTTGTTCTTTTCCAGTGTATCCAAGTAGTTTTTATACATCGCTGCAAAAATTTCTACTTCATAAGGCATCAGATTATCCAGTTCACTCATCGAATAGCCGCCTAGCTTCATCACATGCAACATTTCATAATATGCAAATATATTAACGTATCCAAAAACTAGGCGACATAAGCAAAAAAATTACTTTCTTCTTTCTCGTGAACCTTTCCACATTCAGGACAAACTTTTCTAAGTCGAATAACCCCATTGATCAATTCTTTCTTTGCTGTATGTAGTTTTTCTAGTTCATCAAGAGTGAGGTTCAAAATAACCTTTTCTTTCACTTCTGATGGGGTAAATTCATGGTATATCTTGGGCTTACCAGTATTATCCTTAACAAAGACTTTCGACACACAGAACGATATCTGATTGCAAAACAACTCTAGGTTTTGCTTGGCTGCGATATCTTCAACATCAACGCCCATTTCGTTAGTGTATTCGGGAGTAGGAATATCAGCTAGAAATTCTAAGTAATCAAGTTTTGGATTCGTTAGTTCCAAGGATAAATTTTTACTCACTTCACAGATTACCTTGGTGGTATCAGAATTCTTGATAACAAGAAGAGTATCCATTGTATCTTTTTCTCGAAAAATATGCTTACAAGGAATTGATGTTTCTTTTCCTTCTTCATCAATAGTTTTCTTTTCTCCATCACAAGGAAACGAATATTCAAAAACTTCGCTTTTACTGATAGACCTCATCTTGATACAGATATACAACAAGTCAAGAACAGACAAGGAAGGGAAATCAATCTTTTCTAGGGCATTTTGTTCGATGATTGCTAGGGAGTTGGTGAGCCATCCTTTTCGGTCGCCCTTATCAGTAATAGCCTGAAGAAGGATTTTCTCTTGCGCTGTATTGTAGGGCTTGATATTAAAACATTTCTTAGATTCAGGTAGTTTAATCTGGTTGATCA
>CAYYEN010000157.1:2066-4743 GCA_964470795.1 uncultured Spirochaetaceae bacterium
GCTTCATGAAGTGTTACTTCAAAGATGTTTTTTAACTTCCTATCCAACATCCTCATCACAATGCTTCCAGTGTATTCATCATAATACCCAGCTCGGAATTGATCATCAACTATTAGTTGTTTCCATCGTTGAAAAAAATCAAGGACAAAGCCAGTAGAATCAAGATAAAAAGAAATATCAATTGGGTCATAATCCACCCCATTAGCAATAGAATAATCCCTCAGATTAGCCCGATAATCCTGCTTGGTAATAGTTTCAAAGGGAAAATTGGTAGAATAAGCAAGTAATGAAACAAGTTCAGAATCAACCGCTTTTGTTGTTGATCCTAATTGAGTTGTGCTTATTTTAGATGGTGGGTTGATCAGAACTTCAAACATATTCGCTCGAAGCAAATCCGAAAACTTGTTGATAACGTTCTGTATGCCCATGTTTCATTATTCCTTTATGATATTCTTCTATTATTTACTGATAGCAAAATGAGCTAGGAAATTGAATCCTAGCTCATTTTTGTTATTCCTTTTGATTAGGAAACGCGTTCTTTCCAATCAAATTTGAAGGTAAAATCAAGTTCGATCAGAGAATCAACAGTTTCCCAGGAAAGAGGAACTTCGGGAATTGTTTTGGGCCAACATCCAACTAATTTGTATACAGAAGCCTCTTCACCTGATTCTGTAAAACAGGTTACGAAACAATCCTTCTTATATTGATTGTGATTATCAGCGCCAACACCAGACTCATGCCCTTTGATCAGATTGTGCCACGCTTCAAGCTCATTGAAACCAGCATAATCACTATCAAGCACGAGAGTAACAGTCCAATCATCAACAGTTCTATCACCCGCAAACTTAGCTTCTACGCCCTGATACCGAAAGATAACTTCCCCAATATCAGAACCAGGAATAGCAGATGCTTTGATCAGAAACTTAGCTTTATTCGGAAGGGTAGGAACTTCAACAACGAATTTATTCGCTCTAGCTCCACCCAGAAAGTTAGCTTTGAATTCTTCGATATTAAACATTGTTTAATCCTTTCTTCTTATACCGGCGAAGCCATCAGTTCTTCAAAGTTTACAGCAGCTTGAGTAGCATTGAAATTCAAGCGAATCCATTCAGCGGATTGAGTAGGGCGAATATAAAAATCAACAACAAGAGTTTGAGCATTGATAACAGCAGGAGTATTATTGGTTTCATCGCATACGATCAGATATTCATCAATACCACCAAGCCCTTGAACCTGTCTGAACAATGGTTCTACATCAGAGATAAACCGCCTTCGCTCAGTAGCGTTATTCTTCTGGAATTGATAATAACGAGCCACATCAGCAGCATTCTTTTCCAGGAGAATAAACAATCCACGAATATCAACCCGAGAGAACAATGAAGGAACACTAGTTTTAAGGGTTTTCTGACCCATTACAACCGCGCCTACGCCCTTGAGAGTATAAACAGGGTTAATACCCTTAGGATACATCGAATCACGGTGACCCTCATTAGGATTCACAGCAAGCTTAACGCAATTCTTGATTACGCCCCGATTCAAACCTGCGGGAGATTCCCAAGCCTGACCAATCGAATAGATACCAGCAATATCACCCGTGATCGGAACCCAAGCATAAACAGAGTTGTATTTATCTCTCTGATATTTGTAGTTTCCATAGAGAGCGGCATAGGTAGAATCTTGTTTAAGGGTATCATTAACATAATCAATCATGTTACCAACCGCTACAGTGGTAGTAGCCGAAACAACTTCACTAGAAGGAACACCAAAAATACCGCGGCAATCTTTTCGATCTTCAAGGATATTCTCAATGATGTGTTGAGCGACGGCTTCACCACCGGAAAGGTTTACACACCCAGACTCGAAAATAACATCAATATCAAGCTCTTCCTTATTGGCGAAAAGATCATATCCATTTTCATAATCAGCGATCTCAGGAGCAACATGAGCTCCGCCAGAAAGGTCAGCCGCATCAAATGAAGTGGTAAGAGCTACTGAGTCATTGTTATAGAAATAAATATACTTAGAATTTTCAGCGATATAGGTATTTGCATACATATCTTCGCCTTTGTAATTCTTTGTTCCTTGAACCGTGGACACAATAAACTGTTCAACCAGAACATCATTCAGGAATACAGCAACAGCATATTCTGTAGCGGAGGGACCGAACTCAAAAACCTCATTAAATTTGATCGTCCCATCAATGGTAGCGGTTCCAGCATCAAAACCCGTTTTATTTGCTACAGCAACAGAAATATTATTTCCATAAGCACCAGGATACTTTGCGATGATCTTCATAGAAAGAAGAGCTTCACTAGTAACAGTCGGCTCATGGGAAAGATTCTTTCTCAATACCGTAAACTCAGCATCAGCACCAGTAGAACCAGTGATCTTAATACCAGCATTGAGAGAACCAGATTCCTTGATTACCCGAACAAGATACAATTTGTCATTGTAAGCGAGATAATTAGCAGCACAGAACCAATCAGCCCTATTCAAAGCATCAGGCGGATTGAACAAAGTAACGAGTTCTTTTTCATCAGTAATAAAAACTCGTTCACCAACCGGACCCCACATAAAATTACCAGCCATTCCCGCGAAACGGTTAGCAGTTTGTCTTCCGGGAGTTAAAAAATCCCGTTCTGTGATATCAATACTGGGTGACAACGCATAGCTCATA
>CAYYEN010000157.1:4843-6737 GCA_964470795.1 uncultured Spirochaetaceae bacterium
ATAGGTAACAAGTCTGATTCAATATGTTCTTGCATCTTTGTTTTCCCAGAAGAAACGCTTCCTATCCAGTTTTCAATGTTATCTTTTCTCGAAATGAAATAAGAAAATATAACTAATGGAGTTACCAAATCATCATGTTGCCCTTCATCAGCCTTGAAAGTGTTTCCCCTCTTAACATATTTACTTAGTTCTGAAATTGTTTCGTGGTCTTGAATGATGAAATTTTGATCTTCTATGTTAGTTTTCAAATAAGAATTCCCGATAGTCTTTGTTTGCGTGGTCATTCTCAATCCAAAGTCTTTTTCATCAAAGAAGATGTTTTCATATTCATCATCATAAGCAAGACGGTTCAATACTTCTCTACCAATGGAATTGGATTCCACTAAGGCTAGAGCGTTGTTATAGAATTTGCAAATCTGGTCGATAACCATGTTAAATTCATTAGTCTTAATGTTGTTATCTCTGAATACCGCAACCTGCGTATATTTACCAGTTCTCAGATTACATTTCATTACTTGAGATGTTGAATAATCTCCACCAACACCCTCAGCCACATCAGAAATAACGCAATATGAGACACCTTCTTCTGGTTCGTTATAGATTAAGAATCTTCCATCAAATCTTGATTCCTGAATGATAGACGGTTTCATGTTTTCCAATGCCTCGCCATCAATGAGTGATCCGCCCGAACCAACGAAGAAACATTCATACTCTTGACGCCACTTTCTTAACCCTTTTGATCCTCCACCCAATGCCGCAATAGTGGTTGTTTTGTATTGTTCATCTCTTCCTGGAACCTCATTCCATTTCACTCGAAAAGGAACATATTCGCTTTGTTTATTTACTGCCATAGTCCACAACAAATAGAAAAAATTGTATCCATTCGGTGTGCTTGAAATTATGATCTTAGAATCTTTTACGGCTGAAATAGTAGGATAAACAGAGGCAAAGAATGTCTCCATCAGATTCTTTTCGATGATGGCACACTCATCAATGTAAAGGATAGAAACAGTATCACCACGGTTTCCACTTGCTGATGTGGCTTCCGCATATATCTTACTGCCATTATCAAAAGCTATCTGCATCATGTTCCATTCCGTAACTCCCTGTTTCAGGAACAACGGGAGATGGATGAACATTTGCTTCAATTTCTGAAGTGTTTTCTTTGCTGTATTAGCTTTGTTGGCAATGAGAACAATCGTCTTGTATTCTTGAAAAAGAGCTACCCAAAGAAGATAAGCGATAGTAAAAACCGATTTTCCTGATTGTCTAGGAGCGAGAACAATTACCCGATTATTTTTCTCATACGTGTTATACATATTCCTTTGGTATGGATATAGTTCGAAAGGAATAAGCTTGCCCTTGTTTTGATCAACGATCTTGATATATTTTGAACAAAAATACATAAAGTCATTCATACACCGGCACGTCTCGATTATTTCATCATCAGTATACTTGTGGACGTGCAAATGCGATGGAACACCATGTATTCCATTAAAATTCTTTATTTTTTGTTCAATCATAAGTTAAAGAAAATGGGCAGGATACTTTATCAATATCCCACCCATTGATTACCCTTCAGAAAATTAGGATTACATTACTTTTCCTAAGTCACTACGTTTCATTATTTTTAACATTTCTCTGTAAATAGGCAATTCTTTTTTGGCAATACCACTACCCTTTTTTACAGCCGTCTCCAAACCTTCGACCAATGACATCAAACTAGCGACTCTGAAATAATCTTCTCTAAGCTCGTTATCTTTGAAAATAACATCACTTCTATCAAAGCTTTCCATTACATAATCAGTAAAATTTTTCATATTTTATCCTTTAAAAATTAGTTCAACATCTGAAACAGATATTCTTCTTTGTTCTCAGCCTTCTCATAATCCTC
>CAYYEN010000158.1:0-4542 GCA_964470795.1 uncultured Spirochaetaceae bacterium
TTATGCAGGAACAGCAAAGGGAATTGAAACGCTTTACAAAGTGTTACCGCTTAAAACCGTATAATTTGCTAATTTAAACTTAGATACTACATCGCTTACAAAGCTGTCACGCACACATAAATAGAGAGTAAGTGAGGAATCTTGTGCTAGCTTTTCTAAAGCTGGTGCAAACCCACCCCCTAAAAGCTCTAAGCGTCCAATTTCATCAAGCAAGATAGTTTTAACCTCTTTCTTCATTAAATATTGATTTGCCCAATCAAAGACAGTTTGGTCGTAGGTAAAGCGCCCAATTCGAGGCTCATTAGTTCCTTCCCAAAGGACTTTGCGCTGTTCTCCTGTTTTAATACTTTTTAAATAATAACAATTTTTTGCCTCATTAGCGATTGAGACAAACCCATCTACAACACTTAGCTTTTCAATTAAAGCTAATGCTGTGTAGGTTTTACCACAATTTCTGCCACCTGTTATTATATAATTAGAGCTCATTGTTAAAGAAGGATTGAAGTACTGAGAACGCTCTCATACTATCTTGTCGGGACAACACAAAGGTTAAATCATTCATAGTTGAGACAATTTCAATCAAGTTGATATTCTCCCATGCTAGTTTACGAGTTGCTAAATAGAGTATGCCAGGAGTCTTTAAGAAGTTACCATTAAATTGAATCGTTAAAGCAACTAAATCATCAATCTTATGCATCACCGTTTCATTGGCAACTAACTCATCAACTATCTCTTTATACTTATCACTGATAGATAACGAGATTTCATGAGTGCCTATAGTAATATTTAGAAAATCACCTTTTGCTAAATCAACTTTTTGATAAAGATAATTCAACTTAGACATAAAAGAATCATTTCTTACTAAGTTAACATCATAGATATTAGTTTTCATACTTATTTCATACTGTATCTTTTCTTGAGAAAAAGCAGATTTCTCTACTTTTAAATCTTCGGTATAGCGTCTAATAGCCATTACAATAGCAGCATTTTTAACCTTCTTACCCAGCTTCTCCTCAACCTTAGGTTGGATAAACTTTGAGAGGTTTGAAAAACTAATTACATCTAAGACTAAGAGCTCAGAAACGAAAGGACTCATATCAATTATTTGTTTTACACTACTTGCAACCGAATTCGCCATTACTATCACCTTTGTTATTAATACTACAGAATTGTTACAATAAATACAATATGTTTCTTTTTATTTACTTTTTATCTAAGCCCTACTTTGATATACTAATACTATGAAATGTCCAAAATGTAACTGTCCAGATGATAAAGTATTAGAAAGTAGACAAAACAAAGAGGCTACTGTCATTCGACGTAGACGAAAGTGTTTAGGGTGTGGTTTTCGCTTCACCAGCTACGAAAATATAGAACAACGCCCTATTATTGTTGTGAAGAAAGATGGAGCGCTTCAAAACTTCGACATTGGAAAGATTGAAAGAGGTATCCACTTCTGTACAGCTAAGCTTCAAATTGAAGAAAGCCAGATCAATGAATTGTTATATAACATCGAAGAACAGATTAACCAGATAGCGGGAGCGACACGACGTATCACAACCGTACAAATTGGAGAGGAAGTGCTTAAAGCCCTCTATCCTATTTCCTTTGTGGCTTATGTTAGGTTTGCGGCCGTTTATCGAGAATTCAACAATGTTAACCAATTTATCGAAGAGATAAATAAGCTTTCAACCATTAAATAGTGCTACTTAGAGAAATCAAACCAACGTCCTGTCATCTTTTGATCAATTTCTTGATTTAAGTGTAAGGGCGTTAAGATTTCAGTCGCACAATCTAAGGCAAAGTTATCGCTCATACCCGCAATATAATCGATTATCATCTTCTTACCACACTCTTCTTCTGATAGATTATCATAACTATGGTAGGCTTCTTTCATTTCATGTGCATACTTACAAAAACCACTTGCAAGCATATTACGCTCTTCTACATACCCTTCTTTCGCAGAATAGCCATACTTATTAATCAAGGTTAACAGATAATCCTTGATAAGATGTAACAGCCTTGAATAGTACTCATTATACTGTTTAAGCAAATCAGATTTATAAATGTTTTGATAATTGTATTCCATCAAACTCTTAGCAGCTTCATACTTTTCATCAGAAATACAAATTCCTTTCTCTTGAGAAGAAGAGGCTATTATATCGAGAACTAAAGAATTGATAATAGCGCCATTAGTTTTTCCAAGCTCTTTAACAATTTTATCATTAAGAGGAGGTGCACCATTTAGCAGTCCTAAGCGCTCAGCATCTTCTAAATCACGGCCAAGGTAGGCAACCGCATCAGCAAAGCGCACTATTGTTGCTTCAAAAGTGGTTGGAATTAACCCTTTACGAGTGGTTATTTTATCTATCGATTTAATCTCAAAAGTAGGTTTTAATTGTTGTAAAAAGGCTTCTCCACAGTGACATACGATGCCATCCCTTACCGCGTAAGTTAGATTCAACCCTTTTCCACCATCAGATAAAAAATCGACTACTCTTAGACTATTACATTCATGTTCAAACTTACCAAAACCAAACTCTTCACTCATCGCTGAAACAATTACTTCACCCACATGACCAAAAGGGGTATGCCCTAAATCATGACCGAGTCCTATTGCCCAAGCAAGATCGGTATCCAAGCCTAAAGGTTTGGAAATTGTTGCGGCAACGGTTGCTACATGAAGTACATGTTCTATCCTAGTACAGATATGATCATTAGAGGGTGCAAAGAATACTTGCGTCTTGTGTTTTAATCTCCTAAAGGGAGAAGAGTGGATAATCGCGGTAGTATCACGGTAGTAAGCTCCTCTAATATCCTCAGTACGATTAAAACGCCTTTTTATTAATAAATTATTATCAATATCATTATGTAAGATTTGCATATTTTTAAACCCTTATGTATTATTAGATTATCACACTGATATAAAAAGGTAAAAGGTCTTTTAATGGTAGCTTACATATTTCCGCTGTTTTCGATAATATTTACAACTCTTGCAACGCTTGCGTGCTTAAGATTCTTCTTTTCTAAGCAATTCTACTTCTGGATTCTACCTTTATTGTTCTCTGCCCTTTTAGCAGTCATTGCTTTTATCTATGTATTTTTCCCCTCTTTAATTCTTCCTTACAATACCCAAGCGATGGCAATTATAATCTTTACAATTGCTGCAGCTTGGTATGCAATTGTAATATGCTTTCGTTTTATCCTTAAAAAAGGGATTGGTAAGAATAAAGTTAAGTATGATTCCTATAAGAATTTTAAAGAAGCGCAATACTTAGAAAAGATTGAAAGAAGAAAGTACATAAAATACGATAAGATTATTCGTGATAAAGAAAAATACGGAGCTCAAAAGCTTGCCACATCCACACAACAAGAGGAATGGCTCGACCTCTTTGATAATTTCTAAGCGTTCTACTTCAACATTTAATGCTTTAATGATTGAATTAAACTGCAAAAAAGATGACAATAGCATATTAAGGAAGTTAAAATGTTATTTATTGCAGGCATAAAACAT
Source organism: uncultured Spirochaetaceae bacterium (assembly GCA_964470795.1). Taxonomy (GTDB): domain Bacteria; phylum Spirochaetota; class Spirochaetia; order Sphaerochaetales; family Sphaerochaetaceae; genus Bullifex. Next base: position 3,515 of record CAYYEN010000158.1, read on the forward strand.
TCAGGAAAAACAACTTTTGCAAAGTTATTAGCTGAAAAATATAATCTACCTCACATTGATAACGATCAATTGATTTTAGAGTTCTTAAAAATCGATAATATAAGACAATTTTACAAAGCTGAAGGAAAGGCAATGTTCATGCAAGCAGAAGCTTTAGCCCTTGCCTCCTTTCTCGACCGACGAGAAGATGCTGTAATAAGTCTTGGTGGTGGAGCTGCTGATAACGAACAGTTAATCACACTCTTAAAGATTACAGCCCCAATTATTTACCTTTACCGAAAAGAAGCAGACTTACTTGAATGCATCTTAAAAGATGGAATTCCTCCCTTTTTAGATAAAAACGATGTAGAAAGTTCTTTTCATCGCCTTTTCGAACAAAGAGATAAACGTTATCGCGAAATTGCAGATTTAACTATCGATTTAGGACCTTATTCAGATATCGATACCACTTTTAAATTAATCCTTTCACAAATAGGGAGTTTTTATGCCAGGTAATTCTTTTGGAACTTTATTTAAAATCACAACCTTTGGAGAATCACACGGAGCTTCTTTAGGAGTCATTATTGATGGCATTCAACCTAATCTTGATTTAGATTTAGCTTTTATCCAAGAGGAAATGAATAGAAGAAGACCTGGAAGTAATTCCCTTGGAACTCAACGAAAAGAACTGGATGAAATTGAGGTCTTATCTGGAGTGTATAACGGTAAAACTACCGGTACACCCTTAACAATTGTTGTTCATAATACGAATCAAAAGTCTTCAGATTATTCTTCCCTTGAACAAGTCTATCGCCCCGGCCATGCAGATTACACTTATTCTGCTAAATACAAGATTAGAGACCCTAGAGGTGGAGGACGCTCAAGTGGCAGAGAAACGCTTGCCCGAGTAATCGCGGGTGCGGTTGCTAAGCTTGCTTTAAAACAAGTAGGCATCAGTATAACAGCGGGAACGATACAAGTGGGCAACGTAAAAGCCTCCACAAAAGACTGGAACCCACCTTTTTTAAATGAACTTTCCACTCCAGATC
>CAYYEN010000158.1:4552-6700 GCA_964470795.1 uncultured Spirochaetaceae bacterium
TTGCAGCCTATCCTGCTCTTAAACAAGTTGTTGAAGAGGCTCGTTCTACCTCAGATAGCGTTGGCGGTATAATTGAAGTTCGCATCACTGGAGTTCCTGCGGGCCTTGGTAATCCTTGCTTTGATAAACTAGATGCTAAGCTCTCTTATGCAATGATGAGCATAGGAGCTGTAAAAGGGGTTGAAATTGGAGAAGGCTTTAACGTGGCAACCTTAAAGGGAAGCGAAAACAATGACCAGATGGAAATTATAGATAACAAACCTTCTTTTAAAACCAACCATGCAGGTGGTATTTTAGGGGGAATTTCAACAGGTGAGATGATAGTACTTCGCCTTGCAATAAAACCTACCCCATCTATTTATAAAACACAACAAACGGTTAATCTTAAAAATGAAAATATTGAGCTTAACATCACAGGACGCCATGACCCTTCGATAATGCCGCGTGCGGTAGTAGTAACAGAAGCGATGGCCGCGATTACTATTTATGATGAATATTTAATATGGAGAGCTTATGAGTAGACCTCTAATAGTCCAATCTGATTTTTCTCTTCTGCTTGATATCCATGACGAGGAGGCAGAAGCAACCCGTGCTGAAATTATCGCCTTTTCTGAGTTGATAAAAAGTCCAGAACATTTACATACCTACCGTCTTTCCGCTTTATCGCTTTGGAATGCAGCTTCTGCAGGTCTTAGTGCAGATGAAATCTTGCACACTTTAAAGCGTCGTTCCAAGTTTGAAATACCTGAAGTAGTTTGCTACTTTGTCGAAGAGCAAGCAAAAAGATTTGGAGCTATAGAACTACTTCCTTGTGATGAGAAATACTATTTAATCAAAGTTGCTAATAAGAAGATTTCCACTTTAATTACCAACTCAAAAGACATCAATCCGTTAGTTGTTTTAACAGAGGATGAATTAGAATTTAAAGTACCTCAACTGTTAAGAGGAGAAATTAAACTTCAGTTAATTAATTTGGGTTATCCGGTAGAGGATAAAATTCCTTTACAAAGAGGTACTCCACTTGACATTAAAATAAGAGAAGTTAGTAAATCCGGAATCAAGTTTACCCCGCGTGAATATCAAAAGGGCGCTATCAATAGTTTCTTTGGCAACGATAATCCAGGCTCAGGCTACGGTACTGTCGTACTTCCTTGTGGTTCGGGTAAAACAATTGTGGGCTTACTTGCAATGGCTCATAAGAAGATGAATACTTTAATTCTGGCTCCAAATGTCGCTTCTATCCACCAATGGATAAATGAAATTAAAGACAAAACCAATTTAACAGATGAGCAAGTAGGCGAATATTCAGGTGAAAAGAAAGAGATAAAACCTGTAACTGTTTGCACTTACCAAGTTCTTACTTATCGAACCGATAAAAATGGTCCTTTTGTACACTTTTCTTTGTTCAAAGAAAACAATTGGGGCTTTATCATCTATGATGAAGTTCATATGCTTCCCGCACCTGTTTTTAAGATTACCAGTGAAATACAAGCCTTATCTCGCATGGGCTTAACCGCAACTCTTATTAGAGAAGACGGAAGAGAAGGCGAAGTCTTTTCTTTAGTTGGACCTAAAAGATATGATACGCCTTGGTCCGAACTTGAAAAAACTGGGTTTATCGCAACCGCTATTTGCCATGAAATTAGAGTTACGCTTCCAGAGCATCTTGAAATCGATTACGCCCTTGCAACTAAGCGCGATAAATATCGTATTGCCAGTGAAAATCCTTTAAAGATGGAAGTTGTTAAAATGCTCTTAAAAGAACATGAAGATGATCATGTTCTAATTATAGGACAGTATATCGACCAGCTTAAAGCGCTTCAAAAAGAATTCAAATTTCCTATCATTACAGGCACCACTGCTAACGCAAAACGTGATAAACTATATAATGCCTTTAGAGAAGGAAAAGAGAAAGTTTTAATAGTTTCTAAAGTTGCTAACTTTGCCATCGACTTACCAGATGCTTCTGTTGCCATTCAAGTTTCAGGAACTTTTGGCTCTCGACAAGAGGAAGCACAGCGCCTTGGGAGAATATTAAGACCAAAGCAAAAAGAAAGTCATTTCTATTCGATTATCACCAGATATTCAGTAGAGGAAGAATTTGCCCAGAACCGACAAAAGTTTTTATCAGAACAAGGCTATTCTTAT
>CAYYEN010000159.1:0-6691 GCA_964470795.1 uncultured Spirochaetaceae bacterium
CATTGTCGGGAATTTTTCGGTAGTGTACGTTAATGAAAAAGCAGAGTCTGCAATCTTGGGGTACTGTATGGGCTCCAAATGGTGGGGCAAAGAAATAATGAAAGAAGCAGGACTTGCTGTAATTAAGTATTTATTAACTGAAGTCGGGTTCAACAGGGTAGCTGCGTGTCATGACAAAGGTAATCCTAAATCGGGCCGTGTTATGCAGAAGATGGGAATGACCTATGATGGAACGCTTCGGAGTGCGGCTTTTTCTAATCAGGGCATCGTTGATGAGGTGTGGTATTCTATCTTGAAAAGCGAATTCAAGAATACGTAGGATTGTATCATACATAAAAAAAAGACCCCCTGAAGTGTCTATTTTCAAGGGGGTAAGCAGCGTCATCGGGCTTTGTGCCCGCTCTAGAAGTTTTATTATTCTTGTCCGAAGCGTTCCCCTTCCTCTGCATCTGTCTGAGCTTTGTTGTCGGCGTAGAGGTTGAACGGTTCGAGCGGGTTAGCGAGTCCTTGGACTAGTTTCGGAACCGAAAGGAGAAGGGTGTCCTCTATAAAGGGAACGTAAAGAGTAAACTCTGCAGGATCGCTGCCGTCAAAAAATTCGACTCGAACCTTCATTTTCTGCCCTTTAATAGTCTCCTTGTCGCGGTCGCCCCGCATATATTCTACTGCTTTACCGCCGTTGACCGAGACGGTCATACCGCGGATCGCCTGCCAGGCGCCATCTGGATCGGCTTTGTTGTCGATTAAAACGGTGTGTGTGCGTCCGCTAATCAAAAAAACAGCGAGCAGGACAAAGTAGAGTACGACGAGACTTGCACGGAGAGCTATAACCTTCGCTTTTTTGTTTTTTTGTATACTGCTCATTCTTCATCTCCTCCGGCTCTAAGAAGCGCCCTTGCCTTTTCAGCCTCGCGCCTCGACCTCCATGCGTGTATGACAAGCGACAGAGCGATGACGCCGTAGCCGATAAACTGACGGAAGTATTCGCCAATATTCGCTGAACCAAACAGGTTTTGACCCGCCATAGGAACAACAATGTACATCAGGTGAAGAAGAAGAACTCCCGCAAAGACGTTGGGAATAGTTGCCTTCGTAAGCGAAGCACCACCGACAAGGATAGCAGCAGCTGCAAAGAATCCTGTTTGGTCGTGCGCGTTGTATGTATTCATGTTGCCCATGTTTTGTAGAAATATGATTTGTCCAAAGCAGGCCAGCACAGTTGAAATGACGATCGACAGGATTCTGGTTTTTTCAACCGGAATACCGGCAGCGTTCGAGACCTGTTGATTTTGTCCAACGGCCCTCATATCTTGTCCGAGCTTTGTTTTTTTGAACCAGACAATGAACAGACATAATAGAATGATGATGGCGTATGAGAGTATCGGCAGTCGAACACCACCTACTTTAATAAGCCAGGCATTGTCCAGCACCTGCCGCACAGGCTCGAGATTGAGCGTATTTCGTACACCGTAGCCTCGTGAAAGAGCGATGGATCGATTATGGAGCGGGATGACGGATCCAAACAGATACAGTACTACGAATTGATATATTCCGTTAAAAAAGAAGCCCAGAATATAGCTCGTGACCATTTCGCGGCCTCGCGCACGGTTTAAAATAGAACCGGCGATCCAGCCGAGAATTATTGATATAGGCAATCCGAGCAGCGCAGCGAACCCGAGTCCTTGCATGCCGCCGATGCCCCAGTCCATTGCAAAGATGAGACCAATCTGCCCTGCCATGGCACCGAGTACCATACCGAAGTTGATTCCCATTCCAGCCATTATAGGAAGGATGAGGGAGAAAACGAGGAATGCGTTTCGTCCTATGCGGGTCATCAGGTCGTCTATGATATGCCCCGCCGAGAGGCCTGAAAGCGGAATCGAAACGATAGTTATCGAGAGAAATATAACCGCGACAAGGTTGTCTGCGATAAGGCTTTTAGGAGCTAAATGTTTATTCATCGTGTCACCTTCGATTTGCGCGTAAGCGCGTAGAGAATCATACCGTTGGAAAGCACGATACGGATAACTTCGGACATATCAGTCTGTAAAAGGCTATTGATGACTGACGGGGTCATCGTGAGTATGCCCTGGAATAGAATCGTACCAATGACTACCTGCAGGATGGATGCCTTATTAATCGACGCGCCGCCGATTAAAATTGCAGCTACTGCCGGGAAGGCCATATAAAGCGGAGCGGTATACAGCTGTATAAAGCCGAAACTCTGCTGGTATAGGAGAATTCCGACGGCTCCGGCAACGGTCGACATGATGACGCTTGCGGTACGCATCTTATTGATGTCGATGCCGCTCGCCCGTGCAAAATCGGGATTGGAGCCGACAGCCGTCATAGCTGTACCGGTTTTACTACGCATGAAGAGCCACATCATAAAGCAGCATACAGCGACGAACAAGATGAGCCCTGTAGGGAATACAAAATTCTCGTTGATCCTGATCGCGAGGAAGTCGCTCAGTTGGCGATTCCAGTAACCTTCAAGTGTGATCGTTGTACGTAATCCTTTTCCTTCGTAACCCCATACCATGCTTTTACTAGAGTAAGGGAGGATGAGCCACATGATCGACATGAACATGACGGCTGCAAAGCCTACGTACATTGCGATGGTCATCTCTTCGCCTTTAACTCTGTTAAGAAGTCTGGCATAGAGCCATCCTAACACGATGCCGAAGGGAATGGAAATGGCGATTGAGCCGAATAGTCCTGCCCAGCCGGTCAAACCAAACTGTACAGCAATTGTCGAACCAAGAAGCCCTGAGATGACGCCGAGTGAAAGACCGAAATTGAGTCCGCATCCGGACTGAATCATTGGAACCATTGCGAGCACCAGAAGAGCGTTCATTCCAAAGCGGTTGATAATGTCCGACAGGGAAGACGCAATACTTACCTTGACGAACGGTGCTAGTATAAATAGAACCACGAGAAAAAGCGCGATTATTATGCGTGGCCAGCCGAAATCAGCGAGGGCATTTCCAGCCCGTTTTTGTATATCATTGAAGTTCATGTTTCCTCCTTAGGACCGCTCGCCGGCGGAATTGCGCAGTCCCGCCATGCTAAGAGCAAATTCAGCCTGGGATGCCGCTGGATCCAAAATATCTGCTACTGTTCCTTGCGAAACAATTGCAATGCGGTCAGACACCGATCGGAGCTCTTCGAGTTCGCTTGAGACCACCACAATGGTGACACCGGATTCCCGGTTGTATTTTCTTAAGACATCAAGCACTATAGCTTTCGCACCGACATCGATGCCGCGTGTTGGTTCTGACACAAACAGCAGTTCCGGCTCGAGGCAGAAGGCCTTGGCCAGACAAATTTTCTGCTGGTTTCCGCCTGATAATTCCTTTGCCGCCTGCTTACTTCCTGTGCACTTGATTTCGAGCATATCAATGTATTTTTTTGCGAGTTCTTTCATAGCTTTCTCGTCGCGCAGACGAATTATACCGCCTAGGAAGGACTTGAGAAACCTGTTTTGCGACTGCATGGCAGTGAACGCAATGTTCCATTCAAGCGATTCATCCAAGAGAAGCCCGACTCCACGCCGGTCCTCGGAGACGAAGGCAATACCTTCGGCAAGCGCTGTTTTCGGGTTTCCCCGAGCAAGAGGTTTCCCTTTAAAAAGTACATCTCCGCCTGCAGGGAAAAGGCTCATGATTCCGTTCGGAATACCAATCTTTCCCTGACCTGCGAGTCCGCCGATGCCGAAAATTTCGCCCTTACGGACATCGAACGACACGTTTCGCACAATTTCTCCAGGCATATCTACCCAGAGCTTTTTAACTGAAAGTATAGGTTCTCCAAAGACGCGGTTGTCTTCGCCTTTCACCGGCGGCGCAATATCGCGGCCGACCATCGAAACAGCAATTTCTTCTACGTTTGTATCTTTAGCCGGTACATCACGTACCGACTTGCCGTCACGCAAGGTAACGACACGATCGCACATGCTGGTAATTTCATGAAGGCGGTGAGAAATGAAAATAACACCAATACCTGTTGCAGCAAGCCTCTTTACAGATTCGAGCAGAATTTCTGCTTCGGATTCGGTTAATACGGCAGTCGGCTCGTCGAGGACGAGAATTCTCACCTTTTCGCGGTCAATCTCGCGGGCGATTTCTGTAAACTGTTTATGTCCGATAGGCATTTCGGCAATCTTCATATCTGGGTCAATATCAATGCCGAGCCGCGAAATTGCGGTTTTTGCCCTTGTTTTCATGGTTTGGCGGTCGAGTGTAGAAAGGCGCGGACCAAAAATATCCGCGAGAATACCGCCTTTGGCAATTTCCCGGTTCAGCATGATGTTTTCTGTTGCAGAAAATCCGGGTATAAGAGAGAATTCCTGATGCACCATGCCGATGCCTGCGTCGAGCGCGTCGAAGGGACCGGAAAAATGAACTTCTTTTCCGTCGACTAAAATTTTTCCGCCGTATCCGCCTGTTTCGCGGATAACAGGCATCCCGAATAAAATACTCATGAGCGTCGTCTTTCCAGCGCCGTTTTCGCCGACCAGACCGAGTATTTCACCCGCGTTCAGATCGAACGTAACATTCTCTAGAACAACTGTTCCTGAAAAATCTTTTGTAATGCCTTCAAGGCGTAATAGGGGGGTATCGTTTGACATACTATCCTGAAAAAAAAGCGGAGGTGTCCGCCGGAAACTCTCTTTTGAAGCCGGTGATCGGATCAGTCCGCTGGGTTTGGTGGAATACAGCACTGTATTCCTTCGTTCAATCTGCTCCGAAACAGCCTGTGTCTCGGAGCAGCATCAAATTACTTCTGGAACTTGATATTGTAGTACTTCTCGGGAACGGCAAGACCGGTCGTATTAAGATATCCCTGGCCCATGATATAAGTGTCCATGTAGACGAGGGTGTGGTTCTTTGCACGTACTCCGGTATTCGCGTCGATGTAGCTTCCTCCATTCCACTTGGCGCCTGGAGTAAATTCTCCGAGAGCCTTGTAGAGGTCGCTCATGCTGTCTTTTGAAGCTGTACCTTCTGCAACGCGCTTTGCGAACTCGCCGAGACCTGCGGTAACTGTGAAACCATAGGAATAAGCCCAGGTTCCGAATTTGCCGGTACCGGCTTTTGCAACAACGGTTGATTCAACTTTCTTGAGGATGGCAGAAAAATCGCCAGCTTCGGCTGAAAGGTCGATACCGAATGCTCCAGGATATCCCATAAGCGGTGAGGGGAGGTCGGCTTCTACGAACATTCCGCCGTATGCAGCAATCTGCTTCAGAAGCGGTTCGGTGTGTGCATCGTTGGTACAGAAGAAGGCAGTATCCTTACCATATTTCTGTATCCATTGGGGAACTTTCTCGAGTATGAACTGCTGAGCACCGGCAACGCCTACGTCGCTGGTTGGATCAGGAGCGGTCTCGAATGCGAAAGTCAGACCAAGGTCCTTACATGCTTCTTCCATAATCTGGCGGCGCAGACCGAGGGATTCATAGGACATGTGGCGCGGGAACGAAATATGTACGAATGTCTTTGCACCCATCTGTTTTGCAGCCCAGATGATGGTGTATCCGCGGGAAATGAAGTCAGCATTGACTGCCAGATCTGCGGAAGCCTGAATGACTAGAGGGTCTTCATGAGCTTCGCCTGCGAAGCACAGAATGTCGGGTCTCTTTTCCTTAACGCGTTTGAATGCTTCGGCGGTTCCGGGAACAGCCTGATTAACAACTATTGCCTTCATTGCAGGATCGTCAGCAAGTGCGACAATCTGTGAGATAGTAGTTTCCTGCTGAGACATAAAATCGTCCGGATAGGTAATGTGCTGAATCATTCCTCCGTCTTTAACGGTTCCGTATCTTTTAATCAGCTCTTCCGCACCGCGGAGGTCGTCTTCCGACTGGGAAACAGTACCGGTTACCACACCAATGTGGATAGCTGAGCCTTTCGATGCTTTCGCTGCGTCTTTATTTCCGCCTGCGAACAGCATTGCTGCTGCGGCAAGTATAGCCGCAACTGCGATTAGTCTTTTGTTCATATTACAGACTCCTTTCTTGCTTGTAAAATAGCATTTGTGCTTCATTATAATATACTGAATAGGGGAGAAAGTAAACAAAAATCGTCCTTCCCCCGGTAGAATACGGGTTCATTTTTCATTGTAAGATTATATAAAAAAAAGCAGTTCTCGCAAACTCGGCACGCAAGCGAGACAGGAAGTAGAGCTTGCGTAATGATGCGCCACGGACGGCGCCTAATTCGGCTAGTAGACTCGAGTTTGCTAAAGCAAACTCGGCAAGCAGTAGAAACAGGAAGTTTCTACTGCTTCGGTCCCTACGGGAATCGAACCCGTCTTTAAAGATTGAGAATCTTTCGTCCTAACCGATAGACGAAGGGACCTAAGATAAATTTTTAGTACCAAAAAAAAGGCTGATTAATAATCAGCCTCAATTTCCCCAAGGAGGATTTGAACCCCCACAAACAGAACCAGAATCTGTAGTGCTACCGTTACACTATCGGGGAATAACTAACGTTAGAAATATATCAATTCGTATGTAAAAAGTCAAGATACTGTACAGTTTTCTATTTTTTCATGAGGTTTAGAATACAATAGATAAAGGCATTGACATCTTGTTCATTATCGGTAAAACTTATTTCTATGCAGGGAACAGTCTTAGGCGGAAGCAACAATTTTTTCGATGTTGAATGTGATGACGGGGTTATTCGCC
>CAYYEN010000160.1:0-6684 GCA_964470795.1 uncultured Spirochaetaceae bacterium
GGAGTCGGCACCGCGGTTAGCCGGGAAGCGTCGGCGCTCAAAAAAGCAGAAGGGGACTCCCGGAAACTCGGGAAGCGGCTGGCCCGGTCGATCTTGGGGGAGATTACCTACCCCGAACAGGACGAGGCCCACCGACAGAGACGGGAATATTTCGGCCAGATGGTGAAAAAACACAAGGAAAGCTTTGCCCATCAGTATGACTGGTACGTCGAGATGGGCTGGCTGAAGGACGAGGAAGAATGAGAAGCACCGTCGCACAAAAAGCCGGTCTTCGCTACGAACCGGTGGCGATTCTCTGGAGCAACACAAAGCCCGAAGGCGCCTTACAGGTCCGCCCGCACGTGCAGGCCTGCACCATACCGTTTTTCGCCCAGGTTGCAGTGAAAGGAAAGACCGCCGTATTCGACCGGGAGACATACGGCTGCCCCGGTGCCCGTGCCGGCCTCGGCTTTGGCAACGGGTACTACGGCGCTTTCAAGGGCGCGGGCGTCGAATTCATGTCGGCCTTCTTCGCGAAAGGTGCTGAGAGCAGTCAAAATCCGGAAGCCTACTGCGCCTCCGTGCAGCGCGTTCCCAGGAGGGGGCGGGCCAAGTTCATCCACGGCGAACGCTTCCATAAGGATCCGGAGACAGCAAAGCGGTTCATGACCGCAGACCTGCCGATCACGGATATTGCCGATCAGTACGTGATCTTCACGCCTCTGAGTAAGGTAAAACCCGGCGAACATCCGGTCATTGTTGTGTTCGTGGCGGACCCGCTCCAGGTCACCGAGCTCGTGACGCTGGTCGGGGCAATCCTCGAAGGCACGGATCCTGTGTGGATTCCCCCTATGGCCGCCTGCCAGCAGATAGGGGCATTCGTATACGACGAAGCAAGGAAGGAACACCCCCGGGCAGTGCTTGAGTATACCGATCTCTCCGCACGGGAAAATGTTGGCAAGATGATTCCCGAGAACATGTTCACCTTCGCCATACCGTTCTCCCCCTTTGAGGAGATGGAAGCGGAGGCGGAAGATGGAGTATTCGACGGCCCGATCGGGAAAGGTCTGACCACAGATACAGTGAGGTGAAATGAATATGGAAAAAAGAGATTTCAAGGAGATTGGGGCCCGGCTGAAGTCCGCATTCAGGCTTTCGACCAGACCTCTTGCAGTGTACGGATCTGAAGTCCTGCCATCGGGTATCCCTCCGATGAGCGGGGTTAACCGATGTTTTGCGGTTTCCCTGTTGCGGATGGCGACGGGCACCGATGTATCGGCAATCTATGTCAGTGAGGATACGAGCGAGGGTTGCTGTCATGGGGGGCTTTACCGTGTCGGATATGCTCCCGTATCCAATGAGATCAAGTATTTTGTATCGACCGGGAAGAAAGACGTGCGCGGCGGGGCGGCCGAATATCTGAAGGCAAGCCCGGAACTCGTCGAGCGGTGCGACCTGGCGGCAGGGCCGATCCGTCCTCCCGGAAAATATCTCATCGTGCAGGCATGCGAAACCCTTCCGGATCCGGATATCGCAGTCAGATCGATCTGTTGCTTCGGCACGGGCGAGCAGATCCGGAACATGGCGGCGCTCATCCATTTCGACCGTGACGATCCGTTTTCACCGGTCATTGTCCCATGGGGTCCCTCCTGTGCGACCTTCATCACGTTCCCGGCAGGCCTTGCGGAAAACACGCCCCGCGACACTGCGTTCATGGGCCCGCAGGACCCGACACAGAACCGTTCCTTCCCCCCGGAGATGGTGGCGCTGGGTATCCCCGCGGAAATGGCGGCACGGATGGTAAGCAACCTCGACGCCTCGTTCGTCGTCCGCCGGCCACAGGTGGCGTTCCCCCATCACGGACAATGATTTGTCCCGGTTATTAGCCGGGACACGACGTGATTGCAGCCGAAGTGTCGAGTGCAAAACCATTTTTTCATGGAGAAATTATGCGGAATTTGGATCCCGTAACCAAAAAAACTGCAGACGTTCCCGCGATCTGCCATACGCCGGATGTCGCCGTGACCCGGACCGGCAGGCGTATTGTGCTCCTGATCGCCGTACTCGCCGGTTTTCTCACCCCGTTCGACGGTTCGGCAGTCAACATTGCGTTGCCGGCGATGGGCATGGAGTTCCACATGGACGCGATCTCGCTCTCCTGGATCGCGACCGCCTACCTCCTCGCCGCTGCCCTTTTCCTGGTACCGTTCGGGAAGATTGCCGACATCTATGGGAGAAAACGGATCCTCCTGTACGGCATAGCGGTCTTCACCCTCTCGTCCTTTGTGATGACGATGGTGCCGACAACGAACCTGCTCATCGCGGTCAGGGTCCTCCAGGGGTTCGGCGGCGCCATGATCTTCGGAACAAGCGTTGCCATCCTGACATCGGTCTTCCCCCCGGGCGAGCGGGGAAAAGCGCTGGGGATATACACCACTGCCGTGTACCTCGGCCTCACGATCGGGCCGTTCTTAGGAGGCCTGCTGACCGAGTATCTCGGCTGGCGGAGCATCTTCTTCATCAATGTTCCCATCGGGATTGTCGCCTGTATCCTCATTCTCTGGAAATTCGAGGGCGAGTGGGCGGAATGCGCGGGCGAGCGTTTCGATCTTCTCGGTTCGGTCGTCTATGCCTGCGCCCTGATTGCGGTGATGTACGGCCTTTCCATCGTTCCGGATGCGACAGGCATTGTGTTGATTGCGGCCGGCATCATCATCGGGATTATCTTTGTTCTGTACGAGATGAGAATTCCCATGCCGGTTCTTGACATGCGACTCCTGACAAAGAACCGGGTCTTTGCGTTTTCAAACCTCGCCGCACTCATCAATTACAGCGCAACATACGCCGTGACCTTTCTCCTGAGCCTCGATCTCCAGTTCACGAAAGGGTTCTCCCCGGAACATGCCGGGCTGATACTCATCGTCCAGCCCGCGGTAATGGCAGTACTCTCACCCATTGCCGGCCGACTGTCGGACCGGATCGATCCGCAGATCGTGGCGTCGGCAGGAATGGCATGTACTGCCTTTGGTCTTTTCCTGCTTGCCTTCCTGACGGAATCAATCCCCCTGTGGTACCTGCTTGCCTGCCTGGCGGTGCTGGGTGCGGGCCTGAGCCTGTTCTCCTCTCCGAATACGAATGCGATCATGAGTTCGGTGGAAAAACGCTACTACGGTGTTGCGTCCGGTATGAACGGGACCGTGCGTCTCGTTGGCCAGATGCTTTCGATGGGTGTTGTGATGATGTTGTTCTCCTTCATTATCGGCAGGGCGGAGATAACACCGGAGTATTACCCGGAGTTCATCCGCAGCCTGCAGTATGCATTCGTGCTCTTCACGATCCTCTGCCTTATCGGGATAGCAGCGTCTCTCAAGCGAGGAAAGCGCCGGCCGATTCCCGGGCCGGGGACGATGGCACCGGAAAAATAACCACTTTTTCAGGAACGGCCTTTCTTGACCGGGGCGTAACAAGCATTCTCCTGCAAGCATTCCGTAGATGAATTTGCCGAAGAGCGGTGTGAAAATAGTAAGTGATGACAACCCTACTATGCCTGCAATAGCAGACCCCCGTTGCCGGTTCGTTCCCGAGGACCGGTTGTTCGGACCGGTACGGCATCGCCGGTGCAGGGGTCAAGAAACCCAGCAATGACGAAATTTACGAGGAGTAACCAGCCGGTTTTCTGTCTCCAGCGCTCGGAATTCCGCAGGTACGCGATCGCGACAAGAACCCAATTGCCTTCGGAATCATTCAGCAGTGTCGATTCAATCTTGTATAAATAAATGACAATGCAACCAATTAGTAGGTCTGAAGATGGTGAGCCCGACCAGAGATGATCCGGTTACCCAATGGATTCAAGAGATAGAAGTCCCGGCGGCGTTGATTTCGTATACCTATCGGACAATTCAGAAGAGATTTGCGAAAGATCTTGCGCCGTATAATATTGGATGGGGGCATTTTGCGATCCTTATGTCCCTTTATGACGAGGAGGGACGGAGTCAGGACAACCTCGCATTGTCACGGGGTTTTGACAAAACCATGATTGCAAAATCCGTTGTGAAACTTGAGGAAGAAGATCTCATCAGGCGCCAGACTGATCCGGCAGATAAGCGGGTAAAACGATTGTACCTGACGGAAAAAAGCAGGAAACTCCAGCCTGAGATGAAACGTATCGGCTATGGAATAAACGAATTTCTTGTCAAAGATTTCGATGAGAAAGAATCGAAAATTGTCCTCGAATATTTACGCAAGGTCGCCATGAACGCATCGGAGCTGGAATCCCCTCTCTCCATTTCTCCTCAGGATCGGTAGTTCGCTGAATTAAAAAGGGTGTTTATGGGATCCAGATGATTGATTCGAGCCCCTATGGCCACTTCAGCACTATAGAATTTACTTTTTATGCCCTGGATCGGCCTTTTTTTGGACATGGCCTCATGTGGTGGACTGTGGTGGCTATCGCCATTGGGGATGGGGCTGACGGGGAGGCGGGAACCCCCTCTCCTGTTTCCAACGCGCGAAGATCCGTGCACTGCATCGACCCTATCCCGCCCGGCCTCAGGCTTCCTCCTCTGCACCTCCGGTGCTCAAATTCCTGCTGTCCGCTACGCTCACGGCAGTCGTTCCCCGCCCTAAGGGCAGGGGCAGTCATGGCGATACCTGATGGAAAGCCGTACCTCGGAGTATCCCTGATTGAGGTGATCTGGAACAAACGGGTGGGATTTCAACAAAGCCCTACAAAGGGTCTATCCGCCGCTCCGACCCTATCTCCGCCTCCGGTACAGGGCGAAACTCAGCCCGACGCTAAGAACTGCGAAAAGCGCCCCGAACCCGGGCATCGTCGTCCGGAGCGACTGCCCGGGCGCCAGGTCCGAGGGGACCTGCACGATGTCCGTCTCCCGACCGGCCCGGACGGTAATCTCCCAGGCAATCCGGTCGCTGCTGTAGACTTTCAGCACGATGTTCTCGACGCGGGCGTCCGGAGGCTGTTGGGAGAGGGCCTGCGCCTCCGCTTCGGCTCTCCCGACCGTGAGGTTCTCTTCTGAGACGTAGGTGGTGGAGGCGATCTCTCTTCCCGAAAGGTCGACGATGTACTCCGTGAACACGCCGGTATCGTTGATGAAGTAGACCTGCGTCCGCGAAGGTCTGGTTGTAATCTCCTCCTCGTAGCGGTTCGGGGATTGATTCTCGACGTACGATCGCAACCCTCCGTCGTTGCTGAGCGCCGGGTACTTTGCAAAGATCTCCGGGAACCGGAGCTCCGCGGCCAGGGGCAGCCTCTCGTCGCAGCCGATGATCCAGATCTGCTCGATGGACTGTTCGCCACCGTGTTCATTGGCTATCTTGTTTAAGTAGACGAGCTGTTCTTCGCAGGCGTTCGCCGGCACGACGTACACGTACTTGTGGGTGTGATTGTAAATGCCCTCATGCCACCAGATCTCCCCGTGTTCGGCGATGAACGCGGTGATCGTCTCGTTGGTCTTCGCGTTCGGGTGGACCCCAAACAGGATACCTGTCTGATTTCCCTGCCCGGGGAGGGGCGTCACTACCGCATCTGCAGGGATACTGCAGGCGAGCACCGCAACGGTGAGACCAAGTGCCAGGAGGACAATACTTTTCGGCATAAAAATTGGGTTAATTGTACCTCGGAACCTCTCCGAGGAGAATCTGTGTTCTGAAATCTTCGTACCTGAGAATGCCATCACCGGTTGGGTCGTTTGGATCCTGTGTGTAATAGGAGTCATCGGCGTCACCGTAGACGGTGATGTCGATATGGGTGTTTCCCGCTGCCCTGTAAACCTGAGGATTGTCAAATACATTCCATGTCGGATCTGAGTGGATCCAGGCATTCCCGTTCCATGATTCTGCAATAGCATGCCCTGTTACATTACCGGAAGGCAGCTCCATGGTGAATGACAGGAACCGCGTCGGGATACCCAGCGCCCGGGCGAAAGTGGTATACAGGGTTCCATACTCATCGCAGACTCCTAGATACTTTCCGTTTATGGGAGAGGGATGATCCATCATGTACAGGTCGGAGAATATATATTCAAGATATGGGTCTTCGTATGTGTAATTCATGGCCCCATTGACATATTGCATTATCTCGTAGGCAGACTGATACGGCTCTGTCGTACCATCAGCCGCCTGCGCTGCTTCGAGTAGCACTCTATATCCCTCACTGAACGGGAAATGATACAGGTCGCTCGTCTCGAGGTTTTCTCCGCTGTCAGGATCGAAGAGATGCGACGCATCGTTGTTATACTTCTCTATGGCATCGATCGGCATTCTTGCCATCCATGACGTAAGGCCGGTCGGATCAACTCTGATCTCGACTGCCATCGGTTTTATTCCGATGGAGCTATGCTGTGGGAGAACCTCGAATGGAACCGTCACAGTGAGGTCCGCCCCCGCTGCAAGATCCGAAAAGGGTACGCCACACCCATACCCATCCTTAAGCGACCAGAGGATGACCATCCCGCTCGCTGCAGAAGAAGCATAGTTATGAATTGTGATCTCGTGGTAGACAAATGTGTCCTGCGTCCAGTACCAGGAGATAGTTCCCTGGGTCATTCTCACGTCCGGCATTAGGTCCCTGGTGCCGAGGTCGCTACTCTCGGCTTGTAGCGTCAATGATACTTTACCAGGTGAGGTTGGAACCACGTCCGCATCGATCATCTGGAATTCTGATACCCTCTTCGGATCCAGAATGAT
>CAYYEN010000161.1:0-6642 GCA_964470795.1 uncultured Spirochaetaceae bacterium
CAATAAGACTTTGGCAGTTTGCCATGTTTTACGATATACCCCCTTTTTCTTAAAGGTTAAAAGCTTAATAGAGGAAGGCGCTTTAGGAAGAGTTATTTCGATTAACTTGACTGAAAACGTTGCCTTTTGCCATTATGCTCATAGCTTTGTTAGAGGTTCTTGGCGAAATAGTAAGTTATCTAATCCTATGATACTTGCAAAAAGTTGTCATGATATGGATATGCTACAGTATTTAGCCGCTTCTAAATGTGAAAGTCTTTCCTCCTTTGGAAGCCTAACTTACTTTAAAGCAGAAAATGCTCCTAAAGGTGCCCCTCTATATTGTTTAGAAGGCTGTCCTGAAGAAAAGGCTTGTCCGTTTTATGCGCCTCATTTATATCTAGAGAAAAGTCGCTTAACAGAGCGTGAGTTTAGAACTATTGTTTCGACTGAAAAAGATGATGATAAATTTAGAGAAATATTAAAAACAAGTCCTTATGGAAGATGTGTATTCCATTGTGATAACGATGTAGTCGATAACCAAGTAGTTTCAATGAAATTTGAGAATGGAATTACAGCAAATTTTGCTATGGAAGCTTGCACTGGTAAGTGGGGACGAACTCTTGCTATAATGGGAAGCCGTGGCCAACTTATTGCTGATACCGATGAAAAAACAATTACACTTTATGATTTTCTCTCTGATACCAAACAAGCAATAAAAGTGGAAGAAGAAACTTCTGGTCATATGGGTGGTGATCTTGCAATTGTTGAAGATTTTGTTCGCGTTTTAAGCTCTAAGGGGCAATATAAAGCAAAAACTACAGCTAAAGAGTCTTTAGAAAGTCATATAATGGCGTTGGCCGCAGAAGACGCAAGAGTTACTGGAGAAGTCGTAAAGCTTGCTGATTTCACCAAAAGATTGTAGAAAGTAGATTGACGATAATAGTTGTATTTGGGTAACATTTTGTTGAATAATCGAGGGAATAATTTTGAATAGTGTATTTTGGTGGACAGTTTTAATTACTTTTATTTCTGGAGTAGGTGGAACTGGTCTTGGTGGAGTGGTGAGTGCTTGTTTTAGAAAGGACTCAAAGAAGACGGTAAGCTTACTGTTAAGTTTTGCCGCTGGCGTTATGTTGGCAGTTGTTTGTTTTGATTTAATTCAAAAGGCAATATTTCCAGACACAGGGGTAGAAATACCAATTTATATTGTTATCCTAGGATGCTTTTTTGGTTATTCCTTGGTAGCATTTTTAAATAATGTGATCGATAGAAAAACTAATCCAGAGATTAAGCATATTGATAAAGAGCACCCAAAAACAGCAGATGACCTTGATGAGCTAGTTCACGCTAACCACTTGAATAAGCATATTTCTGAAAACTCAAGTCTCTTTGTAGCCGGAATTATAATGGCGTTTGCCATAGCCCTTCACAATATTCCTGAAGGAATGGTAATTGGTGCGATGTACTCTGGAGAGGATGTCTCACAGATAATTACAAGTTCAGGATTCGTTATGGCAATCGTTATAGGACTTCATAACGTACCGGAAGGAATGGCTGTTTCTGTACCTCTTATTGCTGGAGGTATGAACAAAGCAAAGGCTATTTTGGTTACTGCCTTAAGTGGGTTTCCCACAGTGCTTGGTGCTATGTTAGGGTTCTGGTTAGGCTCCTTAGGTCCTATTATGAATTCCTTAGCTTTAAGCTTTGCAAGTGGCGCAATGCTTTATGTAGTCTTTGGTGAATTGCTTCCCGAATCTATTTTGATGTGGAAGTCTAAATTACCTTCAGTTGCAATTATGATAGGCCTTATGTTAGGTCTTGTTGTAATCCTTTAATTTAGAATAAGTATTTTTTTATACTATATCCAATTCCAGAATGGTCATTGTCTAGGGTAACATCCTT
Organism: uncultured Spirochaetaceae bacterium; assembly: GCA_964470795.1. Classification (GTDB taxonomy): domain Bacteria; phylum Spirochaetota; class Spirochaetia; order Sphaerochaetales; family Sphaerochaetaceae; genus Bullifex. Next base: position 1,885 of record CAYYEN010000161.1, read on the forward strand.
AGCGATGGCCTTTATTGATGGTAGTGCATTACCCATTGCAACAGAAACTCCTGCAACGCGGAGCATATTGTAGTCATTGGTGAAATCTCCAAACGCCATTACTTGTTCTGTTGATATTTTAAAGTGCTTAGCTAGTAGGATAACAGTATTCGCTTTATCTGTTCCTTTTGGAACTATTTCCAAAATATAAGGAGAGGAGCGAAAGACATCAATTCCTGGCAAATTTAAAGTTAACAGTACTTGCTCAAGTTCAAGAATTTTATTCTCATCAACAGATTTTGCTAGCATTTTATAGGTGTTATACTGCTCTTGCTCCCATTGTTCAAAAAGGGGTTTAAAAGGAGTAACTACTCCAGTATTACCAGAAAAAGCTATTTGCCTATCATAATAGGGTCCGATATCCTCTATATACCATTTATTTAAATCGAAGATTAGGGGCACCGTATCATATGCTTTTAAAAGTGGATAAACCGTCTTTAAAGCAGAAGTCGGTATTCTCACCTCATTTAAAACTTTTCCATCCACTTCTATATAGGAACCATTAAAACAAGATAGTATGCAAGGAATATCGAATTGATCTGCTAACCGTGTTACGCCTCCGCGATAGCGCCCTGAGACAAGCGCAAAAGGAATTCCTAACTCTTTATAAGAGCGACTTATCATCTGTTTATCAAAAGGAGAAATTGTTCCTTGGCTAGATAATAAAGTGCCGTCGATATCGGTACAGATTAGTTTTATTTGTTGCATATAAAATACTTTAGAGTGAATGCATCCGCGACTTTCCAATAAGTTTGCGGATCTTTAGACTCTGACATTGCGTGAGTTGCATCTTTAATTATGCACTTTTCTTTTGGGCAGTTTGCTTGGCTAAACAGTTCTTCTTGCATTCTAAAAGGCACAAAAGTGTCTTTGTCACCATGAATGAATAGTGTTGGAATTTTAGACTCTTTTACCGCTTTTAAGCTATTAGCACTTTGAAAGAAGAAGCCTAAGCGAAGGCGACAAATAAAGGAGGTAAAATTAAGTAAAGGGAAAGATGGTAGGTGAAAGAGATGCTTTAATTCATACTTAAACTCTTCAAAGCAAGAGGTATAACCGCAGTCTGCGATGATTGCTTTTACATTAGAGGGAAGCTTTAAATTGCTAACTTGTGTTACAGTGGCCGCTCCCATGGAAATACCAAAGAGTAAGATATTAGCCTTTTTATCTTCCTTAATTATAAAATCTATCCAGTTTTTTAGATCAAACTTTTCTTTAAAGCCCATTGTTATAAATTTACCTTCACTTTTACCATGGGCACGTTGAGTAGGTACTAAAATATTAAAGTTATGTTTATTTTGAAAGTGATAAGCAAAATGGGCCATTTCAGCTGGTTTACCATGATAACCATGCATGGCAATAATATAATTGTGAGTTGGTGATTTAGCTTTCCTTAAGTATCCTACAAGTTTTAAATTGTCATACGAAGTGATAGAAACTTCCTCAGAAGTCTTTACTAATTTTTGCATTTCCTCAGCACTTGATAAAATTATTCCATCCTCATCATAGGCCTGTTTTTCCTGATGACGGTCAAAATAGGCACGAGAAAGGGTGTAGCTAAGTAAAAAGAAACTAAAAATAGTTAATAAAACAATAATCGAGAATAAAATAATTAAAAATATGCTCATGCTGTTACTCGTATTGGTTTATGATTTTCTTCAAGCTGTTTAAGAATTTCTTTCGATAGGAAGTAGGCTCTAGTATTTCTACAGAAGTTCCACTTTGCACTAAACGAAGCATCAATTCAATTGAATTTTCAGCAGAGAAGTCTAAGATTAGATTATTATTATCATCTTGAGAGAATTTAAATTCACCATGGATGATAGTATTAAAGCTATTAGCTGCTGACTTTTCTTTAAGTTTAAGCTTAAGGGGTATCATATCTATAGCGTCATAGTTTTCTGCTTCACTACTTATCTTGAAAGGTTTTAAGTTATCTGGGATTGTATAAGTCTCATCAAGAATGAGGGCTGATTTTATTTTAGAAATATCGATTGTGATTATTTGAGTGGTATGTCTAAGTCTTCCTGTTACAGTGATAGGAAGTCTTGAAGTCTCTTCATCTCTGAAACCGATAAAGTAGGGCGCGAGCTCTATCTCATCAACAGTATTTTGGTTATTAACGATCTCCATCTTTAAGATACGACCTGAGACCCAAGCATCAATTAAGCGTTCTAAAATGCTATTATATTGAGAGTTTCCTAATCTATTCTTTTGGATTTCGTCATCCATTTTATCTGCAACGGAGCGCATATTTTCCGCAATTTTAGGAGCATAGGTTTGCATGCTAAGTGCAAGCTTTCTAAGGCCTGAGGCTAGATGAGGATTTTGCATTGCACTTGCATTAAGCAATGCTTCTGCACTCATGTTGATAGCAAGGCTTTCATATATAGAAAGGGCTATGCCTTCATCGTTTTCTTTAGTTTTAATCTTAAGGAGATTATTCTCTTCATAAATATCTATATGTTGACTTAAATCTTCTACATATCTACTAATTGTTGAGCGGTGTACTCCAAGGCGGCGAGCAATTTCTGCTCTTCTTAATCCTTCTGGGTGGGACCTTAATAACAATTCAAACTGGGCTACTCTTTCACCTTTCATCCTCTTCAATTCCTTTTTTTCTTGCAACTTATTGCAACAAATTATATCATATTTAAAGAGCTTTGCAACAAGTAGTTGCAAATTATAGAAATAAAGGGAAAAAAATGGATAATAACATAGAAAAGGTTGAAATAAAAATCTCTTACTTGGAAAACCAAGTAAAAGATCTTAATGACGTAGTGGTTAACCAGATGAAAGATATCGAAGCGCTTTCGATTCAATTATTGAAACTTGAACAGAAAGTTTCAGATTTAATAGAGGAAGCGGGAGATGGAGATCGTCCAAGTCGCAAGCCCCCACACTATTAAAAGCAGCCTCTTTCCTTCCACTCAGTATAAGCTTCAAAAACGTTTTCAACATCGTTCTCATTTTGTCGTTCAATTCTAAAGTAAAGTTTTGGTTCTTTAGCTTGCATTTCATCTTCTTCTGTAGCAGAGCCAAGGAAAACGGTAATTTTATCTTTTCTAAAAGTTTGCTTTAACCAACGGCAATCGATAAAAGACATTTTGTACTTATCTCTAAAACTGGTAGGAAGGGCTTCATTAATCCAGTTTACATAACTAATATTGTTCACGTGATGGTTGTAATCGGTGTCTAAATAAGCAATTTTAGGAGAGTAGGAAGAAAATTCTCTTTTAACAAAAGTTTGATAAGTTGGAAACTTGGGAACTTTAGAATCTTCTCTAACGCTTTCCTCTGGAAGACCTATTTGATCTACAATATAGCTTTCAGGTCTTACAGGACGTCCAGTTTTAACATCTATGATAGCCCACATAGTTTGAGCGTGCAAGATAGGTTTGTTCTCAACATCAAAAAGCTTGACTAATCTTGGACAATGGAAAAGTTGACATTTTTGTGCCCAAGTTTGAGCGTTCAAAATATCCATCCATACTCCATAATGATAGATATCAACAATACTTCGGGTAATTACCCAAGTAAGACCTATCTTTTGTAAATCTGCAATACTCATCCCTTTAAGCGCAGAGTGCTTTGCCCCTACATCTTGGATAATGCCAAAATAGTAATTTAATCTTGCCTCATAAAATGCATCAGTTTCAAAACTTGAGATTTCATACTGGCTGTAAGCTTTATTCTCGATAACTTGCATTTCTTTAATTTTCCTCAACAGCTTGGTAGTAACGAAGGAGGGAACGGCCATAACGCTTTTCTTTTAAGAAAGCAAAACCTTTAATTGCCTCAGGCCATACATTTCCTTCTTCTTTTGGGTAGTGGATAATAAATAGTCCGCCAGTTTTCACAATTTTATTGGAAGCAATTTTTTGAGCAAGCTCTACTTTTCCTTCCATTGGAAAAGGAGGGTCTGCATAAACTATATCGTAGTTGGTGCAACAAGTTGCAATAAAGCGATTAACATCCATCATAAATAGGTGATAAGGCTCTTCTACTATCGATAAGTTCTTATCGATTACAGTCTTCTTTCCTTTATCCATTTCAACTAAATGGATAGGGCTAGCTCCACGACTAGCAGCTTCTATAGCGACACAGCCGGAACCTGAAAATAAATCTAGAAAGGATTTATCTGTCAAAGGACCCAAACTCATAAACATTGATTCTCTCATCATATCCATAGCAGGTCTTATAATTCCTGGAGGACATGTGATAACGCGTCTAACGTATTTTCCACCTGTAATTCTCATAATAATCTTAGTTTATTGTTTTTCTAGTACAGTTTCAAGAAGAGTGAAATTCTTTCTAATACTGCAATTATTTCCGTTAATTAAGCCACTGTCTTCTTCAAGGAGTTTTTCAGCTTCTGTTTTAGCACTTACGAGTAAATCAGTATCATTTACTAAAGAGGCAAAATTGAGTTTAAAAAAGCCAGATTGTTGCAATCCTGCAATATCTCCAGGTCCTCTAATTAATAAATCTTGTTCAGCAATATAAAACCCATCGGTACTTTGTTTCATACATCTAAGTCGCTGTTTTGCCTCATCTGTAAGAATGTCTGAAAATACTAAGAAGCAGTAACTTTGGAGTTGGCTTCTTCCAACTCTTCCTCTTAGCTGGTGCAGAGCGGCAAGGCCAAACCTTTCAGCATGTTCAATTACCATGCAAGTGGCATCTGGTATGTCGATTCCCACTTCAATTACTGAAGTG